>JAITJY010000080.1 GCA_031278675.1 Bifidobacteriaceae bacterium | reverse complement strand
GTTGTGCGGCCAAGAAGGTCATCATCATCATGTGGTTTGCCGCGCCTGCGGCAGGTCCGAGCCGGTCTCCGGGCCGGATTTCGAGGCCTGGGCCGACCAGGTAGCACAGGCGGCCGGCTTCACCGAGGTCACTCACGCCCTGGAGATTGCGGGGCTGTGCCCCGCTTGCCACGCCTGAGCCTTCGCCCTCGACCCCCCCGGGCGCGTCAGGCGGAGCCGTAGCGCCGCTGCCGCCCCGCATATTGCTCCAGCGCCGCCCACAGGTCCCGCCGGTCAACGTCCGGCCACAGTTTGTCCGTGAACACCAGTTCCGCGTAGGCCGCCTCCCAGATCAGGAAGTTCGACAGCCGTTGTTCCCCGCTCGTGCGCCAGAACAGGTCCACGGGCGGACGCCCGATCGCCCGGTCCAGCCCGGCTTCGGTGATTCGTTGCACGATGCCGTCCGCTCCGGCGCCCAGCCCCTCCCCCGGCCCAGCGCGCCTCCCTGCACCGGCTCCTGCACCGGTTCCTGCGCCCACTCCCGCACCGGTTCCTGCACCGGTCATCGCACCGGTTCCTGCACCGATCTCCGCACCGATCTCCGCACCGATTCCCGCACCGATTCCCGCACCGATCTCCGCACCGGCGCCCAGCCCCTCCCCCGGCCCAGCGCGCCTCCCTGCACCGGCGCTCGCACCGGGCCCTGCGCCGATTCCCGCACCGATTCCCGCACCGGCCCCCGCACCGGCCCCTGCTCCCACTCCCGCACCGACTCCCGCACCGATTCCCGCACCGGCTCCTGCACCGGTCATCGCACCGGCGCTTAGCCCGGCTTCCCGGATCGCTTCGGCGGCGGCGGCCTGGGCCGCCGCGACGATTTCCGCCCGGCCACCGTAATTGACGCACAGGTTGAGCACCAAACCGGTGTTGTGCTGGGTCAGTAAGACGGCATCGTCCAATTCCCGCTGGACCGACGGCCACAGGCGTTGCCGCTGCCCGGACCAAATGATCCGCACGTTCCACGAATGGAACAGATCACGCCGGCGGCGCAGCACTTGGCGCGAATAACCCATCAAGAAGCGCACCTCGGACGGCGACCGCTTCCAGTTCTCGGTCGAAAAGGCGTAGGCGGACAGCCAGCCGACGCCAGCCTCGATCGCTCCGGCGACACATTCGACCAAAGCCTCCTCACCGGCGCGGTGGCCCTCGGTGCGAGGCAAGCCGCGCTGGCGCGCCCAACGGCCGTTGCCGTCCATCACTATGGCGACGTGGTAGGCAACCCGGTCGGGACTAAGTGCGGGCGGTAACGCGCCGGACGGATGTGCGGGAGGAACAGTGACCATTGTCCCAGCGTAGTTCGCAGCGCTAGGGTGATCGCCGTGACGCTCATCTCCCACCGGGCGCCGCGCCACCGTCCCCGCCCCCGCCGGCGGGTGCGGTTAGTCGCGGTGCTGGTCGCGGGCATCACCCTGAGTGCGGCCTGCACCGGGCCGCTGGGCGCCGGTAGGGATTCGCGGCAACCGGCCAGCGTCACGGTGGTCATGGCGCCGGCCAAGGCCGCGCCGCCGGCGGTGCCCAACTATGTGCTAGACCCAGATGCGCCAATCCCGCTGGACCGGCTCCCGGGCTACGCGGCGCCCACGGCGGGGGAAGGTGAGTGGACTTGGAGCCGGCCGCTGCTGGACGCGGACGGCGCGCTGACGTGGCGTGTGATCGGCCAAAATGATGCGGCCACGCCGGTGGTTTGGGGTGGCGGGGAGGACTATTCGGCTGTGCCGGGGGTCCTCACGTTCCGGGGCAACAACTACCGGTCGGCGCCGGCCTATGGGAGCGCTGATGTGCAGGACAAGAAACTGTCGATCGAATGGACGCATCCGATCACGGCAGTGGATTCATTCGAGTCGCGGTGGTATGGGGCGGGGTGGACCGGTCAGCCGTTGCTGGTCCAGTGGGGCGCCGAGGCTCGCGCGGCGATGGGTCTGAACGAACCGTTCGCTTCCGACCCGGCGTTCACGGAGGTGTTGTACCCGGTGTTCGGTGGGGTGATCCACCGGCTCGACTTGGCGACGGGGGCGGTCACCAAACCGGCGATCGAGGGATCTTGCCCGTTCAAGGGCACGGCGGCGGTGGACCCCCGGGGCTATCCGCTGCTTTACGCCGGGCAGGGCCTGCCAGACCGGGACGGGACCATTTGTCCGTGGCGTTACCGGATTTTCGATCTGATCGAAAACCGGGAGGTGGCGGGCTGGGCCGGCGATGATCCTGACGCCCCCAGGGCTGGTTGGGGCGCTTTCGATGCGGCTGCGCTGATCGATGCCGAAAGCGACTATCTGATTGAGGGCGGCGAAAACGGCTTGATCTACAAGGCGCGGCTGAACGCCTCGTTTGACGCGGCATCGGGCAGCGTTTCGGTTGCACCCGAGGTGACGAAGGTGCGTTTCGCGGCGCCCAGTTCGGCGCGTTACGGGATCGAGGGCTCTATCGCTGCGTACCGGAACATCTTTTTCACCCAGGACAACGATGGCGTGCTCGCCGCTTGGGACGCCATCACGTTGACCAATATTTGGGCCAGATTGGTAGGCGACGATGCCGACGCGACAGTTTTGGTGGAAGAAAAGACCGACCAGCTTGGCGCTTATCTTTATGTCGGCAATGAGGTTGACCACCGGGGTGATGCGGGCGTCACGAATCTCCGCAAAATTGATGCTTTGACCGGTGAACTTTTGTGGCAGGTCGATGTCGAGGGCGTGTTCGATGCGAACACCAACGGCGGGTTGGTGGCCAGCCCCCTGCTAGGCGCCGGTCAGGCGGCCTCGTTGGTGATCTTTAATGTGGCGCGGACGCACGGCGCTGCGGGGGCGCTCCTCGGTGTCGACAAGGCTACGGGCGGGGTGGTTTGGCGCCGCGATCTGGCGAACTATTCGTGGTCTTCGCCGATCGGGATCATGGGTGAGGACGGCAACCAGTACGGCGTGTTTTGTGACTCGGCCGGCCTGATGCACCTGTTTGACCCGGCGAACGGCGAGGACTGGGACGTGATCTTCCTGGGCGGCAATGTGGAGTCCTCGCCCGCTGCGTTCGGCAACATGATTGTGGTCGGGAACTACTCCCTCAACATCTACGGCATCAAGATCAGCTAGCCCGGCCCGGTCTGGCCCGGTCTGGCCCGGTGTGGCCCGGTCTAGCCCGGCCCGCCCCGGCCCGGCCCGGCCTGGGCCGGCCTGGCCCGGTCTGGGCCGGCCTGGCCCGGTCTGGCCCGGTCTGGCCCGCCCGCAGGTTCCATCTCAGTTGCGCCGGGCAGCCGTCCAGCCCGGTTCCGGTCGCCGCGCTGGGGGAAAGTGCGCACGGACATAACGCCCAGCGCAGCGCACTGACCGGCGCAGACGGGTCACTTTCGGACTACCTAGACCGTGTACCGGCTCGAATCTTCCGGTTCCGGGCGTTCGACCAGGCGCAGCGAGCGGATCGCTCGCTCCATGTGGTACTGCGTGAAGGCCGCGACCAGGCCGGCCGCATCCGTGGTGGCCGCGGGCGGCGCGGCCGCCACTGCGGGCCAGTTGCCCTCCAGCAACGCGCCGAGCAGCGCCACTGTGGCCGGGGTGGGCGCTGCGGCGCCCGGAGGCCGGCAGTTGGCGCACACCATCCCACCGGCGCTCGCAGCGAAGGCGCGGTGCGGCCCCGGCGCGCCGCATGTGGCGCAGTCGCCCAGGGCTGGTGCATAGCCTGCGGTGGCCAGTGCCCGCAGCAAGTACGAGTCCAACACCGTCCCAGTTAGGTGCGCACCGCGCGCCAGCGCGGCCAGTGCTCCCAGCGTCAACCGGAACAGTGCCCGAGCCGGATGGTGTTCCACCGGGCTCAGTTTGTCAGCCGCCTCGACCACAGCGCTGGCCGCCGTGAATGCCGGGTAGTTAGCCATGATCGGGGCGCTATAGGCCGCCCGGGTGACGGCCTGCGTCACCGTGTCAAGATTGCGCCCCTCGTAGAGCTGCAGGTCAACATGCATAAATGGTTCGAGCCGCGCCCCAAACCGGGAGGCCGTGCGCCGCACTCCCTTCGCCACGGCCCGCACCTTGCCGTGGTCTGCGGTCAGCAGCGTCACGATCCGGTCCGCCTCCCCCAGGTCACGTGTCCGCAACACCAGACCCGCATCCCGGTAAACCGCCATGCCGTCCATTCTCCCAGCCCCGCCCCCGGCCCGGCCGCCAAACCGCCGGTGTCCGCCGCAGTCCGCCACGGTCCGCCGATGCCGCCCACCACCGTCCGCCGCAGCCCGCCACGGTCCGCCGCTGCCGTCCGCCACCGTCCGCCGCAGTCCGCCGATGCCGCCCACCCGGCTGGCACGGCCCGCCCACAGCCACGCGGCGGGCCCGAGCAGCGCGACTTGGCGGACGGCATCGGGCGGCGGCAGCTACACCGGCCGGGCGACACGGATGAACCAACCCGGCTCTTTAGCCTACGCGAGCGTAGGTTGCCGGTAGACTTGCCGCCGTGCAAAGCATCGCCATCCCCGGGACCGTCGACGTAGACCCCGGTTGGAACATCACTTCCCTGTTCAAACGCCGCCTCGACCAGGACGCGGACCAAGTTGTGATCGAACGCCAGCAGGCGGACGGTTCATGGCAACCGGTCAGCGCCCGCCAGTTCCATCAAGAGGTCACCCAGGTCGCAAAAGGCCTGATCGCACTGGGTGTGTCCTTGAATGACCGGATCGCCATCATGTCACGCACGTCCTATGAGTGGACGCTGTTGGACTACGCCATCTGGACCGCCGGAGCGATCAGCGTGCCGATCTATGAGACATCCTCGGTCGAACAAGTCAACTGGATCTGTTCCGACGCGGGCGTCACGGGCGCATTCGCGGAGACGGCGGCCCACGCCCTGGTGCTAGAGGCGGTCCGGGGCGAACTGCCAGGATTGAAGCAGATCTGGCAGATCGGGCAGGGCGCGATCGACGCCCTCAAAGAGGTTGGCCAGCGGATCAAAGACGCCACGGTTGAAGAACGCCGCGCTGCGCCCACGGGCGAGAACCTCGCCACCATCATCTACACCTCTGGGACCACCGGGCGTCCCAAGGGCACCGAGTTGACCCACGGCCACTTTGTCCGGTTGACGGACAACACCCAGTTCGACCACACGGAGTTGTCGGTGCGGTCGGTGATCGCTCAAGACGGCTGCCGCACATTGTTGTTCCTGCCGTTGGCTCACGTGTTCGCGCGGTTCATCCAGGTGGTCGCCATCTCCTCGAAGACGGTGATCGGTCACTGCCCGGATGTCAAGAATCTGGTCCCGGCTCTCGGGTCGTTCAAACCGACGTTCCTGCTCGGGGTGCCCCGCGTCCTCGAAAAGGTCTACAACGCCGCTGAGCAAAAAGCCGGCTCCGGGCTGAAACTGAAGATTTTCCGCTGGTCGGCGAAGGTCGCCATCGTCTATTCGCGGGCGTTGGATACCAAGCGCGGCCCGTCGGGCGTACTGAAATTGCAACATAGGGTGGCGGACAAGCTAGTCTACAGCTCGATCCGGGAGGCGATGGGCGGCCAGACCAAATATGCGGTCAGCGGGGGCGCCGCGCTGGGCGAGCGCCTGGGACACTTCTACCGCGGGATCGGGCTGATGGTCCTGGAAGGCTACGGCCTGACCGAGACCACCGCGCCGATCACCGTCAACCGGCCCGTACGCCAGAAGATCAGCTCGGTGGGGCTGCCGTTCCCCGGCTGCGAAGCCAAGATCGCCGACGATGGCGAGATCCTCCTGAGAGGCATCAACGTCTTCGACCGCTATCACAACAACCCCGACGCGACCGCAGAGGCGCTCCGGGGCGGTTGGTTCCACACCGGCGACATGGGTTATTTGGACGATGACGGCTACCTGTTCATCACAGGCCGCAAGAAAGAGTTAATCGTGACGGCAGGCGGCAAGAATGTGGCCCCCGCCGTCCTGGAAGACCGGTTGCGCGGCCATCCGCTGGTCTCTCAGGTTGTGGTGGTAGGGGATGGGAAACCGTTCATCGGCGCACTGATCACCCTCGACGCCGAGATGCTGCCCGGCTGGCTCGCCAACCACGGCCATCCGCCGATGGGCGTGGCCGAGGCCCGCGACTATCCCCCGGTGCTCGCCTCCCTGGAGCGCGGTGTGGCCCGCGCCAACGAGGCGGTCTCGCGCGCCGAATCGATCCGCAAGTTCGCGATCGTCGATGAGGACTTCACCGAGTTGAACGGTTTCCTGACCCCGTCGCTCAAGGTCAAGCGTGACAAGGTGCTGGCGGCTTACGCCGACAAGATCGACAAACTGTACGCTTCGCCCGAGCCGGGCGCCCCGGCCCGCTAGAGCCCGCCCCGGCGGGCCCGGCGTGAGCGATTTGCTCGGTTCGCCCAGCTTGCTTCCCGCAGGCCCAAGGTTCGGTACGCTTGCAGAATGCGGACCAAGACTCTTAGCGTTCTGCTTGCGGCGGGGGCGGCTCTCGTCGGGTGCGCGTCATCGGACGCCGAGGCGCAGGCCGGAGAGCCGGTGAAGGATGACGGCCGGGTTTTGGACTACGTGTTGCCGGCACCCGCCGAGGACGGTGGCGTCCCGGAGGGCTTGGATGAGGTGCTGGTCGCGGCCGGCCGAGCGGACTCGGGTTGGATCTCGGCACCTTGGGCTTTGGCGGCCAAACCCGGCCCAGATGCGACCGAGATCCAGATTGTGTATGTCGCCGGCGACATCACCTGCTACAGCCATGCCGGGTTCACCCTGGACGAATCCAATTCCAAGGTGACGATTGGCTCCTACACCGTCAAGTCCGCAGACACCAGTCCGTGCCCCGAGCAGCCGCCGGCGGCAGTCAAGTGGGGCACCATCAAACTGGGCGAACCCCTCGGCGAACGCACCCTGGTCCACGCCGGTGTGGCCGCCTTATATGAAGATTTTGCTTGGGACACTTATTTCACCAAGCAAGCCGACCCGGCCGCTCCTGCGGCCTCCACCGACCCGCCCGCATCCGACCAGCCCACCGAGGAGGGCCAGGAATGATTACTGCCGTGGTCTTGATCCACACCGCTGCGAACCTGATCCCGGAGGCCGCCCAGGCGATCGCCAATGTGCCGGGGATCGCGGCGGTCTATTCCGTGACCGGTGACGTGGACCTGATCGCTTTAGCCAAGGTCCGCCGCCACGAGGACCTCGCCGGAGTGATTGCCGATCAGGTCTCCAAAATTCCTGGCGTGATCTCGACCAAGACCTTCATTGCGTTCCAGACCTACTCCACCCAGGACCTGGACGAGGCCTACGACCTGGGCTTAGGCGACTAAGGCGCACCCGCCGCCCTCGCCTACTGCGCCGCCCCAGCCAGGCACGCTGGACGCCCCCGGTCAGCTCAACAAGCCACCTTCCAGCCGCGCCGGCACTTGCCCCCGCGCCCTGCCCCCGGCGCTCAGCGGCGGGTCGCCGCCGCCCAGCGGTCCAGCACGTCTGCGGCGCGCCCATCATCCAAGGCGGCAGCGGCTTGTTCCATCCCGGCCAGGAGCCGGGCCGCCAAAGAGCCACCCGAGGGCCCGCCCCCGGCTGCGACCAGCCCCGCTGCCGCGTTCAGCAACACAGTCTCACGGATCGGCCCACCAGCCCCAGCCAAGACGCGGCGGGTCACGGCGGCGTTGTGGGCGGCATCGGCGCCGCGCAAATCTGCCACGGCGATCTGCGGTAAACCGAGGTCCGCCACCGGGTCGACCAGCGTGTAGGTGACCGCCCCGCCGCTGGTCTCCCACACCTCGATCGGGCCGGTCGCGGCCATCTCGTCGAGCCCATCCGCCGCGCCACGGAACACGAGCGCCCCCGCGCCCCGCGCCGCCAAAGTGCCCGCCATCAGGGGCGCCATGGTCCGGTCGGTGCAGCCAATGGCGCAAGCCCGGGGCCGGGCCGGGTTGGTCAGCGGCCCCAGGAAGTTGAACACCGTGGCAATGCCAAGTTCGCGCCGCGCGACCGCCGCGTGCCGCATTGACGGGTGGAACACCTGAGCAAACAGGAAAGCGATGCCGACCTCCGCGAACACCTCCCGGATCCGCGCCACCCCCAGCGCCAGGTTGACGCCCAGCGCCTCCAACACGTCAGCGCTGCCAGACTTGGACGATGCCGCCCGGTTGCCATGTTTGACCACCCTCGCGCCCGTGCCCGCCACCACCAGGGCAGCCATGGTTGACACGTTCACGGTAAAAGCCCGGTCACCGCCGGTGCCAACAATGTCTATCGCATCATGCGGCAGGTCGATCGCAACGGCGTGCGAGAGCATCGCATCAGCCAACCCGTTGAGTTCTTCTACCGTTTCGCCTTTGGCGCGCAGCGCCACCAAGAGGCCCGCCAATTGGACGGGGGAAGCGTTGCCGCTCATGACCTCATCCATCGCCCAGGACGCCTCAGCCGTGGTCAGGTCACGGCCCGCGATCAGCGCGGCGATCAGGTCGCGCCAGGTCGCCTCCGGCGCCGCCACGGCGCCTAGACCTCCGGCACGCCGAGCAGCTTGGCCACTTCGGCCACGAGCACCGGCGGAGCGACGGGTTGGAGCAGGGCAGCATCCGCGCCGGACCAGGCCGCCAGCCACGCATCCTGGGGCCGGGCAAGGAGCAGCAGCACCACGGGCTGCCACCCCAGTTCGGCCCGCATCTGGCGGACCAGGCCAACGCCGCCCAGTTTGGTTGTCTCGTTGTCTATCACCACCAGGTCGAAGCGGCCGGTGTGGCATTCGTGCATCGCGATCGCGGACGTGGCGACCTGTGTCCAGACCAGTGGGCGGGCATCCGCCCCGATGGTCTCCCCAATGGTGCCGCGCACCAGGTCGCGGACAAGCGCATTGTCGCTGTAGAGCAAGATCCGGGCGGCCGAGACGCGGCCGGCCGGAGCGGCAAGCTGAGCAGTGGGCGCTGAAACAGTCATAGCTAAATGCTACCCGGCGCCGCTGGCAGCTAAGCCTCGATCTGCCGAGGATCGCCGTAGCGAGCAGATGTTGGAGCGTGGGATGCCCGCCTCCGCCAACTGTGGTCTAATGAAGAGCCGGTGACCATAACTCAGCTACCACAAACCAAACCAAATTGGAAGGGGACCAATGGCTCTCTACACACTCCCGGATTTGCCGTATGACTACTCGGCGCTCGAGCCCTACATCTCGGCCCGGATCATGGAGTTGCACCACGACAAGCATCACGCCGCCTATGTGGCGGGCGCGAATACTGCGTTGGAACAGCTAGCGAGCGCCCGCGATCAAGGAAACTATGCGGCGCTGCCCAAACTCGAAAAGGACCTGGCATTCAACGTGGCCGGTCACGTCAACCACTCGGTGTTCTGGCGCAACTTGACCCCCGATGCGCCACTGGAGCCCGCCGGCGAACTAGCTGACGCCATCGTCACCCAGTTCGGCAGCTTTGAGGCGTTCAAGGCCCAGTTCACGGCCGCCGCCACTGGGATCCAAGGCTCCGGCTGGGCCATGCTCACCTGGGAGCCCCTCGGGCAAACGCTGCTGGTCAACCAACTCTACGACCACCAGTCGAACCTCTCGGCCGGCCTCACGCCGCTGCTGGTGGTAGACATGTGGGAGCACGCCTTCTACCTGGACTACCTCAACGTCAAGGCGGATTACGTCAAGGCGTTTTGGCACCTAGTCAACTGGGAAGATGTCGCGGCGCGCTACGCGCAGGCGCGGAGCTAACTGCGGCCGGCCTGGGCTTCAGCAAAAAGAGTTGCCGCAGGCACAACCCTGACGCGCGTTCGGGTTGTCGATCGAGAACCCTTGAGCAGAGATGGTGTCCTCGAAGTCGATCACCGCGCCATTGACCAGCGGGGCCGACAGTTGATCCACCACCAAAGGGACGCCGTCGAACTCCACGACGGTGTCCCCTTCTAGGGACGCATCGTCGAATCCGAGGTCATACATCATGCCCGCACAACCGCCTGCCTCAACGGCGAGCCGCAGCTTCAGGGCCGGGTTGTCTTCGCGGCCAAGCAGTTCCTTGACCTTGGCCGCCGCCGCAGGCGTCAGTGCAACGCCGTGGGCGGTTGTGGTGACCGTTTCCGTCATAGCTGGGCTCCTTCGATCAGATCAGTTCCGCTAGCGTTACCTTACCCGCCGACGAGGCGCGGACCCAAAAACCCGCTCGCCAATTCAGCTACCAGCTTAGGTGCGGAGCGCGGCAGCATGTGCCCCTGGCCGGTCAATTCAACCCATTCGGCGCCGGGGATTAGTTGCGCCACCCGCTGTGATTCGCGCCGCGGTACCACATCCCGCTGGCCCACCATCACCATGGTCGGCACGCTGACCGCTTCGAGTTGGGCCCGCGTCACATTCGGTTGGCCCACCATCAACCCAAGCACCTGTGAACGATGCCGCGCTCCCGCACTAACTGCTCCCGCCACGCGCGTAGCCCAGTAGGCCACCAAGATGCCGGCGTTGGTCAGCGGCCGCAAAGCGGCCGGGGTGACGTTTCCGCCGAGCAGCACCTGGGCAGCCAACAGGTCTGGCCGGTGGACAGCAATTTCGAGCCCAATGTTGGCGCCGTCAGAGAACCCGATCAGCCCGAAGGTGACGGGCCTGCCCCCGGCGCAACGCGCCCGATACTCCAGCATGGCCCGGCAGGTGTCGATCGCGAGTTGGCGCAGACTCAGTGCCTTGTTCCCGCGCGGGCTACGCCCGTGCCCGCGTGAGTCCAGCGAGATCGTGGTGAATCCGTCCAGGAGCGGAATCACCGCGTCGAACACCGACCAGTCCTCGGAGTTGCCGTGCAGCAACACCACGGGTGGCCCGGCGCCCTCGATCCGGGCGGCCAGTTCACCCAAGTACTCCCCCGTCCCGGGGCGGGGATCAGCGGCGGGCGGCATTGGCCGGGGGAACTGAAGGCGTCCCGAGGTATGTCAACAACAGTGCCTCGGCCAAAATGGTGCGGCGCAACATGGCGAGCGAGACGGACTCGTCGCCGGCGTGCGCCCGCGAGGCCGGGTCTTCGACCCCGGTGATCAGCACTTCCATGTCGGGGAAGACAGTGCTCAGTTCTGGTGCCAGCGGGATTGAACCGCCCTGGCCTAACGGCTCGACCGGCGCACCGAACGCTTCGGTGAGGGCGCGACTCGCCGCCGCATAACCAATCCCGGACGTGTCCGCTTTGAACCCCTGTCCGCTCGCGCCCAGATCAATGGTCAGTTCCGCGCCGAACGGCGCGTGCGCCACCAGATGATCCCGCAAAGCTGTTTGCGCCACTCGCGGGTCTAATCCCGGGGGCACCCGCAGCGACAGCCTGGCTCGCGCCTCGCTTTGGAGTGTGTTCGAGGCGTCCGCCACACTGGTCGCATCAAACCCCGTGACCGTGATGGCCGGCCCCCACCACACCCGGTCGCTGAGCGTACCGCGCCCGGCTAGCCGCAGGCTGGGGACCAGCCCCGCTGAGCGGCGCAACTCGGCTTCGGTTAGCACGTCAGGGCTGTGACCGGTCGGCTCCAGCCCTCCCACGGCGACCGCCCCGTCTGCGTCATGCAGGGTCGCGATGAGCCGGGCCACCAGAGTTGGCGCGTCCAAGTACGCCCCGCCCCACATCCCGCTGTGGACGCCGTGGTCTGCCACCCGCAGCGTCACGGTCAGATCGGCAATCCCGCGCAAGGATGTCGTCAACGACGGGATGTGGGTGGCGCGGTTCTCCGAATCGGCGATCACGGCGATGTCCGCCGCGAGCGCCGCCCGGTGCTCGGTCAACAGCTTCCCGAAGGTCGGCGAACCGGATTCTTCTTCACCCTCGATGAAGAAACGCACGTTGACGGGCAGGTCGCGCCCCAAAGCGGCCAGGGCGCCGATGTGCGTGACAATCCCGGCGGCATCGTCCGCAGCGCCGCGCCCATACAACCGGCCGTCTTTGATCTGCGGCTCAAACGGGTCAGTGGACCAATCGGCGGCGACGGGTTGGACGTCGTGGTGCGCGTAGAGCAGAACGGTGCGGGCCGCCGGATCGGCCCCGATTTGCCCGATCACACCGGGCCCACCCCCCGCCCGGACAATCTCTACACCGCTCGCGCCGACGCCTTGCAGCAGCTCAGCGACCCTTTCTGCGGAGCGGTCCAACGCTCCTTGCGGCGCGGTCGGTCCAGCAAAAGACGGAATGCGGACCAGTGAACCAAGCTGGTTGATGGCGTCCGGGAAGCCGTCGGCGACCCGCTGGGTGAGTTCGTCGCGAGTGATCATAGCTCCACCGTAAACCTATAGGCTGGGTGACGTGTTCCTGAAGCCCGGCAAGACCGCCGCTCCCACCCATGAAAGTAAACCGCCGGGCAAGGGGCGGCCCACCCCGACCCGCAAAGAAGCCGAAGCCGCGCGGAAGCGGCCGCTCGGCGGTGCGGGCGCCCGGCCAACCACTCCTTTGACCAAAGAGCAACAAAAAGAAGCGCGGCGCAAGGCGCGGGAACGCTACGACCATGCGATGCGCACCGGTGACGAACGTTATCTGCCGCTCCGGGACAAGGGACCAGTGCGGCGTTATACCCGGGACTGGATCGACTCGCGCCGTTCCATCGGCGAATACATCGTGTTCTTGGCGCTCGGCTCCCTGATCTGCCTGTTCGTGTTGATCCGGTGGCAGCCGGTGGTCGCCTCCTATGTCATGTTGTTCATGTACGTGATCGTGTTCGCGGTGATCGGCGATGGGATTGTGCGCGGGCGCCAACTGAAAAGAGCCCTGGTCGCCAAGTTCGGCGAAGACAAGGTGCCCCGCGGTTCAGTCTGGTACGGCGTCAACCGTTCCATGCAGCCCCGCCGCAACCGGATGCCCCACCCGCAGGTGGGCCGGGGAGAGTTCCCTAGCTGAGGCGGGCGGCGCCCCGCTGAACCCGGGCCGGCCAGAACGGGCCCTCATAGATGAACGCAGTGTAGGCCTGGACGGCGTTGGCGCCAGCCTCAAGGTAGGCGGTGATGTCCGCTGGGGTGGTGATCCCGCCCACCCCGATCACGGTGGCCTCGGGGCCGAGCGCGGCCCGCAACCGCCCCACCACGGCCAAACCGCGTTCTCGCAGTACCGGTCCGGACAGGCCACCTGGCCCCAGGTCGTGGTTGATCGTCGTGTTGACCGCCACGGCCCCGGCGAGGCCGAGTTCGAGAACCAGGCGGGCGGCATCGTCCACCCCTTCGTCAGGCAAATCCGGCGCCAACTTGACTAACACCGGCACGGGGGCGCGTCGGCCCGTCCCCGCCAGCGAGCGGGCGGCGCCGTCGCGGGCGGCCTCCGCCACTCCACGCAACGCGTTGGCGGCCTGGAGGTCACGCAAGCCCGGTGTGTTCGGCGAAGAAACGTTCACCACCAGGTAATCCGCGTACCGGGCGAGCCGGGCGGCGGAAGCGAAATAGTCTGCGGCGGCATCGGCGGTCGGTGTCACCTTCGACTTACCGATGTTGACGCCAACCATGTAATTCCAGCCCCCCGGGGCGGCGCGCAGACGGCGCAGAGTGCGTTCGGCCTGGGACGCGCCGGCATTGTTGAAGCCCATCGCGTTGCGCAACGCCCGCTGGTCTACGTAACGCCACAGGCGGGGCGGGGTGTTGCCGGCCTGCGGATAACGCGTGATGGTGCCAACCTCCACGAAGGAGAACCCCAGCGCGGTCAGGCCCAGGACGGCGCGTGCGTCCTTGTCAAACCCGGCCGCCAGCCCCAACGGCCCAGGCAGGGTGCGTCCCAGCAGGTAGGTGGGCCGTCCACCGCCGCCCGCCGCCCACCGCACCGCCAAATTCAACGCGGCCCGCGCCGGCGCGATCCGGCCCGCCCATTCGATCAGTTTGTGAGCCATGAGGTGCGCCTGCTCGGGGTCGAGGCGGCGCAACAGCAAATCGAACAACACCTGATACACATTCAACAGGCTACCTGTCATAACATGGCCTGATGACCGATCTAGCCGTAGCCCGCGCCGATATCCGTTCGCTCAATGTCCCCGTGGTTTTGACTGGGGCTCGCCCCGGCGAAGGTCTGACCGGTTTGGCCAGCGCCGAGTTGCTGTCTTCCCTCGGTTTTACCGGCCAAGAGGGCCAGGTGGTTCGGGTCCCGGCGGGCGGCCTCGACGCCCCGGTGAGCGCTCCCGTGGTCGCGGTGGTTGGGTTGGGTGAGGCCACGGGTGGCGCCGCCTTGCGCCGCGCCGTGGGGGCTGGGGTGGCCGCGCTTGGCCCGTCAGGGTCCAGCACTGCGGCGGCGCCCAGCACCGAGATCGGTTTGGCTTTCGAGCACATGTTGCCGATCGCAGATAATCCAGCTTTGGCGGCGGCCCTGGCCGAAGGGGCGTTGTTTGGCGCGCACGATGCCGTCCGCTTGGTTTTCGCTCTCAACGCCGCGCCGTCGAAGGCCGTCAAGCGGGCCTTGGAGCGGGCCCGGGTGTTGGGGAGCGCGGTTCGCGCCGCCCGCGTCTGGGTCAACGAGCCGCCGAACCGGCTCTACCCGGCCAGCTTCGCTGACGCGGCCCAGGCCGCTGCGCGCGGTAGTTCCGTCAAGGTCCGGGTCTTGGATGAGACGGCGCTCGCCAAGGGTGGCTATGGTGGACTGATCGCGGTGGGCCAGGGCTCTATCCACCCGCCCCGGTTGGTGGTGGCGACTTATTCGCCGAGCCGGGCGCGGCGTCACATTGCACTGGTCGGTAAGGGTATCACCTTCGATTCGGGTGGTCTGTCGCTTAAGCCACGTTCTTCGTTGCCGACCATGAAATATGACATGGCGGGTGCTGCTGCGGTCTTTCAGGCGTTGCTGGCGGTGGCCACGCTGAAGGTCCCGGTCAAGGTCAGTGCTTATCTGTGCCTGGCCGAGAACCTGCCTTCTGGGGCCGCGACGCGGCCCTCCGATGTGATCATTGTGAAAGACG
>JAITJY010000002.1 GCA_031278675.1 Bifidobacteriaceae bacterium | reverse complement strand
ACCGTGTAGGCGCGGCGCTCTGGGAACAACGGCTTGCCGTCGAACGTCAACAGGTCCTCCTTGACCATGCGGCGCATCAGCCCGGCCGTGTCGGTGCGGTGGACGCCCTCGCGGAACTGCCCCTCGAAGCGGTCCTTGTCCAACAGCGACATGAACAGTTGGAAGTCGTCCTCCTTGCCGGCGTGCGGGGTGGCCGTCATCAACAGCAGGTTCTGCGCCGTCTCGGACAGGAGCCGGCCGAGCTTGAAGCGTTTGGTTTCATCCACCTCGCCGCCCCAATAGTGGGCCGACATGCGGTGCGCCTCGTCGACGATGGCGACATCCCAGGCCACGTCTCCTAGCTGCTCCATCAGGTCCTCGCTGCGGGATAGCTGGTCCATGCGGCAGATCAGATACGGGTGCTCAGCGAAGGCGTTGCGCCCGCCCGCCTGGGCAGCCATGTGCTGGGCGAACACCTCGAACCTCAGGTCGAACTTGGTGGCCAATTCCTCGCGCCACTGCTCCACCAAGGCGCCGGGCGCGACGATAACCGCCCGCTCGCAATCCGAGCGGAGAATCAGTTCCTTGAGGTACAGGCCGGCCATGATCGTCTTGCCCGCGCCCGGGTCGTCCGCCAACAGGTAGCGCAACGGCACCCGCGGCAACAGTTCCTCATAGACGGCCCTGATCTGGTGGGGCAGCGGCTCCACAGCGGAGGAGTTGACCGCCACCATCGGGTCATACAAGGCGGCGTACTTGATGCGCAAGGCTTCAGCCGCCAAGCGGAACTCGTCCGGGTCGCCATCGAAGGCCGGGCCAGCCTCCGCCTCCGCCGCGATCTCTAATTTGGCGGTGTCAGCCTGGGTCAAGACGCGCTCGCCCAGCCGTCCGTCCTGGTCCCGGTAGGACACCTCGGACACACCGTCGCTGACGGCAAACACCGAAACTAGCGTGACGGCCTGGCTCGGGACAATGCCGTGCACCCGTGCCCCGGGGAGCAGCCAAGCTGGCCAGGCGGCATCGGACATCGGGTCTCCTTCCTGGGAACCGGACGAACTGGGCGGCCCACAACCCACCCCCGGCGGAACCGGTGGCCACGCTGGGGGACCTCGCGCCGGAGCGTGCGATCTGCGGTCAAGGCCAACTGCGTCAAGTATCCCGCACAGCAGCGGCGCTCTGCGCCGTGCCGGGTTCCAGTGGCCGCCGAAACGAAAGGAGACGAAGCTATGACATTGTACAACGCGACTATCGAGCTTGACCTGTCGGCGCGCGGCCTAACGCCCACGATGCGCTCAGACCACAGTGGGGTGAACAGGCCCCGCTCCGCCGCGCGCATCAGGCTGTCCGCTTCACCGGTGGACCGTCGACCGGTGGCCCACATCGACGGCGACAATCAGCACCGCGCCGTCCGGTCGCCGACCTAACGCCCTCCGGCCGCTGGCCCAGCGCTCGGCCGCCGCCCCAAGTGTCGTCGTCCATGCTCATCACGGCGGCTTAGGGGTGCCGGGACAGGATACGCGTGGTCGGCGATGTGCGCTTCGGGGAAGGACACCTCGACGCGGACGCGGCGCCAAGTCGCGCCTTTCAGATTGAGCCGGACGTCGAACCGGCATGGCTTGACCAGGCGTTTCGCCCCGGCGATCTGTTCGATGTCGGTGGTCTCCAGGGCGAACGGCCCCCATGGTCGGGCCATGACCTGTCGTAGGGTGGTGGCGAAATCGGCGACGGTGCCTCGGAAAAGGGTGTCGATGTCTTTGGTGGCCCTGGTTCGTGCTTTGCCCCCGAGCTGCATCTCGACATAGACACCGCCTTTGACGAGGAACAACGGGACGGCGTCTGGTCCCATGGCACGTTGGAGCGCGGCGATGACGATGGTCGAGGCGAGTTGCCAACCCAGCCACTGCTGAGGCAACGCCGTCTGTTTCTCGGCGTCGCGCAACCACTGGTTCAGTGACCGCACCGACGGTTCCGGCCGTCTCTTGTCCGGCAGTCCGCCGGACGGTGTGACGGTCACCGGAACCTCTCCTCCAGGTCGTGTCTGCGCGCGGTGGCCGTTGCCGTGTCGATCAGGCTGCGGCGCAGCGCGGTGTCGATGGCCTGTTCGATCAGCGTCGGTCGTAGCCTGTCGGCGATGCCTTGGCGGATCGCGGTGTCCGGGGTGACGGTGGGGATCTGCTCCCACCAGCCGCGCTGCTCGTCGGTCAGTGTCTCTCGGTGGATCGTGTACATGGCAGGCGTCACGGAGCGCCTCAGAGGTCGCTGCTTCGGAACGGTCACATGGATTGTGGCAGGGTTGACATCGCACAGATCGAGCACATCCAGCGCGGTCTGGTGCGACAGCACGGCGGTCGGTTCCCTGGTCCACAGAACAGCCTCCATGAGGGAGTCGTTGCCTGAGACGGGCCATTGCGGGAACCGATACAAACCGAACGCCACTCGTTCGAGCGTGCCGCGTGACGCCATCTTCCCCAACATGGTGTGGGCCAGGCCGAGCGCATCAGCGTCCACGGACGTGATGTAGCCGTATTGGTCCACGGCGACGTCCCAGAGTTGATCCCAAACCTTAGCCATGTCAAAACCTTACCAGAATGGGAACGTTTTGGCACTAATGCCTCGGAAATCCGCGACCCGGAGCCACCCGACGATGCTGCGAGGGCGGCGTCCCAGTACGTCGTCTCTCACCGCGTGGGCAACCAACGAACACTCCCACACCGATGATGCCCGGAGACACGAAACGATGACTGACTCGACCACAGACCGCGTCACGACAGCCGCAGACCGCCGTCGTGACGAAAGCCCCGGTGAGACCCCGGAGTGTGGCGAACTGGCTGGAGACTCTCTGGGCACTAGTCGAACGGCGGCTCGTCATACCCCAAAGGGTCGTCGTCCACACCCATCATGGGAGTAGTTGTGGCTGCGTCGGCTGTGCCAGCCGCCAGCGGCCGGTATGCCATCGGCGTGACCGTCTCGTCGCGGTTCCACACCGGGTATTGGCCGTTGCGGAACACGATCCAGTTCCGCTCCGGCATGAAAGCCAGGTCGTTGGCCAAGATCACGTTCTCGGTGTCCAGCCCCATGGTGTAGGAGACGCGCCCCTTGACCGGCCCTGCTATATCTATCGCACCGGTCCAACCCCATGGTGTAGGAGACGCGCCCCTCCACCGACTTGAACTGCAACAAGTCCTCTCATGTCTTTGGTGACAGTTTTGGACGACCGGTAGGCGACATGGCGCTGGCCCGACATTTTGGACACCTTCTCGATCAGCTCGGCGTCGGTGGATTTATGGTGGTGGTGGTCGGGTCCGACCAGCGGATCAGGTTGGCGTGGGAGCGCACACTGGCCAGCCGGGTGCGCACCGAGGTTCTGGCGACCTGCTCCCATCCGGTTGCGGGCGACTTCCAGAAAGCCGCCGAGAACTACGCCTCGCTGTTCGAGCGGGCGGTCTGACACTGGGAACAAGAACGGAGGACGGCTGCGCCGCCCTCCGTTCTTGTTCCCACACCTCGGTGAGCCCAACACCACACGGTGAACACCTATGTCTGATTGTTGCCGCCGTGGCTACGAGGTTTGCGCACAATCAACATGATTATGAAGGCTGTGGCGACAATCACCGCCGTGACGCCAACCGTTCTTACGACAAAGTCGACGAAAACCGGTAGCGGCCAGTCTTGGAGTATCGCCACCAACGCGGCCGGGATGATGATAGCCGCGATTCCTGCTGCCAGCCCCCTCTTCCAACGAAGCCTCACTTCTACCTTCTGACGCACTTGAAGGTCGTGACGGCCACCATGTAGCGTTTCTCCAACTCCGGCTTGGTCCCGGTGCATGCGCCAACAACGAATGTGGCTTGTTTTCTCATGGGTCCTCCCCCTTCTGGGAATTGATGTCTGGCTGTCTTCCTTGGCCAGCGCCCGGGGGAAGTGCCAACCACAGCACAACACGACGCAGACGTTACGTCAAATCCGCTGGTCACAACAACGCCCCTGGTGGCGCTCGTGCCACCGGGGGCGTTGTTGTCTTCAGGCCAGTCTCACACGGCCAGGCTCGCCGCAGCTGTGGCCAGCGTGCTTGGACTCCCTGTGGCCGCCGCGTGGGCTGAGGCGTCACTCCACTGACCGGCGCCCAAAACCACTCCGGGGGCGCACATCCGCACGCCGTCGAGCCCGGCCGACCCGCCCGTGGCGTCCAACCGCAGGCTTTCGATCTCGCTGTCCGACACCGTTATGCCGCCGCGCCCGGTGGTGTGGATTTGGGTTAGCCCGTGGGTGTCTTTGTCAAGGAAAACCTGTGGATAGCGCCGCGTCTTCACATCTGCCGCATTCCTACGGCGACCGCCTAGCCCGCCGACGGCGGCCGCGCACATCGGCGGCTCGGTCGTTATCGATTGGCGGCTCGATATCCGGGCGTCCTCTTCGACGGGAGCGATCCCCTCGTGGTCAAGCTGGCCGCTGCGGCCCGCGCCGTCGGTCTCGCGCCGCGCAGGACCTTCACGGGCGGGGTGCGGAGGCGAACCTGCTTGGCACCAAGGGCGCGAAGGCCATCACGCTCGGCATCGGCATGACGGTCTTCCACACGTCAGACGAGCGCATCGCAGTCGCCGACCTCGAAGGA
>JAITJY010000416.1 GCA_031278675.1 Bifidobacteriaceae bacterium | reverse complement strand
GGTTCGGCGCAGGCGCCGAAGCCGGCGCCGGTTGCTCGGCCGCCGAGATCGGCTAAACCAGGCCCGGTGGCCGCCGGGGCGAGGGGATCGAGCGCCCTGCGGAGCGGGGCAGGAGCGTCCAGGCCGGGAGGAAGCGCCGGTGCGAGAAGCGGCGGCGCGGCGCGGGCGCCGCGTAGCACCGCAGGCGCCACCGACGAAGAAAGTGTCGGTTCGGCCGGGATCGACGCGGATAGCACCGGTCGGGGCCGGGCTAGCGTGGGAGGTGCTGGTTCGGCGCGGACCAGCGCGGATAGCACCGGTCGGGGCCGGGCAGAAGACGCTGCGGCGCGCCCTAAGCGAGATAGCGCGGTGCCCGCCAAACGTCCGGGGACAAAACCGTCCCGTTCAGTAGAAGAAACAACGAAGGAAAGCTAAGGCCATGCCCAAGAATAAGACGCACTCTGGTGCGAAAAAGCGGTTCCGGGTCACCGGAACCGGGAAGATCATGCACGAGCAGCCCGGTATGCGGCACAATTTCGAGTCGAAATCCTCACACCGGACCCGCCGTTTGTCGCAAGACAAAGTACTGGCCAAGGCCGATGTCAAAGATGTGCGTAGAATGCTGGGACGCTGAAAGGGGAGATGTACAATGGCACGCGTAAAAAGGGCTGTTAACGCTCACAAGAAGCGCCGGACAATATTGGAGCGGGCCTCGGGTTATCGGGGACAACGGTCGCGGCTTTACCGCAAAGCAAAAGAGCAAGTCCAACACTCTGGGAATTATGCTTACCGTGACCGGAAAGCCCGCAAGGGTGATTTCCGGCGTCTTTGGATTCAACGGATCAACGCTGCGGCCCGCGCCAACAACATGACCTACAGCAGGTTGATTCAGGGTTTGAACCTGGCCGGGATAGAGATCGACCGGCGCATGTTGGCCGAAACAGCGGTGAATGATCCAGCGACTTTCGCTCATCTGGTGTCACTGGCACGGGAGGCCCTGCCAGCCGACGTGAATGCTCCGGCGGCAGCCTAGTGAGCATTCGCGCCCAATCGGTGGGCTTCGCGCACGCCCGCCCTGGCGGCCGGGCCGCGCGCGGAGGCAGGCGCCCTGGTTGCGGCGCGGTGGGCCGGTGAGCGAACGATTGGTGTGGCCGTGCTGACGAACACTTCATCGGACAGGGTCAAGCGTGTGAGGCGGCTGGCCAGGCGTTCGGCGCGCCTGGAGACCGGCCTGTTGCTGGTCGAAGGTCCGCAAGCCTGCCGGGAGGCCGCGCGTGGCGGCTGGGTAGTGGATTTGTATTGGACGGACGATGCCGCGCGGCGCCTGACGGGGATTGGTTCCGCAGTCGAGCGGGGCGGGGGAAGGCTGCATGAGGCGTCATCGTCCTATGTCGATGCGTTGTCGGCGGTTGGGCAGGGCCTGGTGGCCGTGGCGCGTGACCCGTGGGCGTCGCTGCGGGCGCAGGACCACCCGGTGCGGGCTGCACTCACGGCAAGCCGGCTGGCGGAGTTTGCTGCGGGGCGCCCGGGTGCGCTGGTGGCCGTGTTCGAGCAGATCCGCGACCCCGGGAATGCGGGCGCGGTGATCCGCGCGGCGGACGCTGCCGGCGCGGACCTGGTGGCCTTCGCGGATCATTCCGCCGACCCGACGGCGCCGAAGGTGGTCCGGGCTTCGGCGGGGTCCTATTTCCATGTCCCCGTTGTCAGCGTGGGTGCGGTCGAGGCCGTGGTAGGCCAGTTGCGGGCGCTCGGCCTGGCGGTATTCGGCGCCGATTCCGCCGGCACTGTGACCCTGGGCGGACCAGACCTGCCGCTCGGCGGGGACGCGTTGGCGGCGCCCCTGGCCTGGGTCTTCGGCAATGAGGCTAGGGGGCTCAGCCCGGCGGCCCGTAAGGCCGTGGGGCGCCTGGTCCGCATCCCGATCTTCGGCGGCGCCGAATCCCTCAACGTGGCGCTGGCTGCGACGCTGTGCCTGTACGCCGCAGCCGGTGCGCGCCACGCCTGACGGGCTTGTCCGGCCCATCCGAGTGTTGAACCGGAGGCGGCCTGGGCAGCATCGGCCAGACTGAAGCCGAACGGCTTGTCCGGCCCGGGCCATCCGAGCGTTGAACCGGAGGTGGCCTGGGCGGCATCGGCCATGCTGAAGCGGAACGGCCGCCCCGGCAGGCCGGGTGCCCGCTACCCGATATAGGTGGCTGCGTGCTTGGCGGCCAGGCGTCCGGAATTGATGGCCCACCCAGCTTGGGAGCCGTTGGTGATGCCGACGTCATAGGAATCGGCGTATAGACCGCCAGCGTCGCAGCCTCCAGCATAAAGGCCCGGCACCGGTTCCCCGTCAGCCTTCAAAACCTGAGCCGAAGAGTTCACTTTGAGGCCACCCACTGTCGAGAAGGATGCATCCCCGCACTCCAAGGCGTAGAAAGGACCATTTAGAGGAGTGAGGAACTCAGCCGGCTTGGAGAATTCTGGGTCATGGCCACTGGCGCAGTAACCGTTGTAACGGTTGATGGTTTCGGCCAAAGCCACAGGGTCAAGCCCCGTTTGGGCGGCCAAGTCTTCCGGGGTGTCAGCCACCAGAATGGACCCGTTGGCGTTTTGAATGTCGCTGAGTTGGTCTTTTAGGCCAGTCATGGGTGTGCCCTGAACGCAGAAGGTGAAGACTGTTATATCTGGTCCCACAGTCTCGTAGCGGTCCAGGTCGTCCTGGGTGAGAATGACAAAGACCTTCTCGTGGTTCTTGACGGCCAGTCCGGCGTAGGCGAAGTTGTAAGAGAACATGTCTTCGTTGACGAACCGTTGGCAGTCTTGGTTGATCCACAGCTTAGGTTGGAGGGAGACGGAGTAGGCCAAAGATGTCCAGGTGGCGCCTTTGACACACGGGCCGGCGTAAGGCATGGTGCCGGGAAAGTCACAGAGCACGCCGCCCGCGTCCAGACCCATTTTGAGGCCGTCACCGGTGCGCCCAGGCGTGCCCAACTCCATCGGGTCACCCTTAATCTTGGAAAGTTCGTGGACTAGAGTCTCGTTTTGCCCATAACCACCGGCGCCGAGGATTACGACTGGCGCCTCGACTTTGAGGACTGTGCCGTCACCGGATTCGGCTAGGACCCCGGCTACCTTCCCATCTTCCATCAGGACCTTCTTGACGTTAGTCTCGAGCTTGATCTCAATAGCGAGGTTCTCTGCTGCCTTCGTCATGTTGCGGGCAAAGCCAGTGCCCGGGCTTTCACCGGGCTCGGCGTGGTAGACGTGCCAGCAAACAATGGAATCGCCGATCACCAAGAGGTCGGTAAAGTCTGCCCCGAGGTCCTCACACCATTTGATGGTTTCGGCGCTCTGGGAAAAGTAGGTGCGGTAGAGGTCAATGTCCGGTATCCAGTGATGGTAATCCATAACCCGGATGACGGCTTCATCTACGGTGGTAGTGACGCCGCGCTCCTCTTGCCAGTGGGACTCGACCGCGAACATTCCCTCGGTGCAGATGAACGAGCCGCCGGTGGCGCCCATCTTCTCTAGGACCAAGACATCCAGGCCGAGTTGCTTGGCTTGGATGGCAGCCGCTAAGCCGGTACCGCCGGCGCCCACCACTACAACATCGGCGCTGCGGGTCTCAGTCGGTTCGCCGATCGGGTCGAGTTGCCAGATGCTGTCTTGTTCGCAGTTGGCCGATGCCGTGCCTTCCGTTCCGGCACCGGTACCAGAACCCGCACCGGGTTCCGTGGCCGTCGGCGTGCACCCAGCCGCCCCCGCCGCTACCGCTCCTGCTCCGGCGACTGTCAGCCCCATGAACATTCTTCTTGAGATACCTGTCTGCTTGGCCATTACTCCTCCTTGTGTGGTGTTCGTCTGTGAGCCTTCGCTTAGCGCCAATATTCCGCACTGGAACAAAGCCTGTCTACGGGTATCGCCCCAGCAAATGATTTAGATGCCCAAACAATCTGTTGGGGTCAGATCGGCGAAAACTTGGCCGTGGCGGGCTTCGTAAACTAGCGGGTTGGTCTATAATTTGGTGATGAAGAGACGAGTCTCGGGCATGATCCCAAAGGAGGGCAAATGCGCCTGGACCAATTAGAACAATTCATGACAGTTTACCGGTACCAGAACTATACGTCGGCGGCCAGGTCTATCCCGATGTCCCCGCAGGGCCTGTCCAAGACCATCAAGCGGCTGGAAAAGGAACTCGGGGTTACCCTTTTCACGCTGGATACAGAGAAAGGTACTCCCGTTCCGACGATATATGCCCACGAGCTTATCCAGTTCGTGAGGCGTTGGGATGAGGACTTCTACAGCCTGCAAAAACGCTTTGAAACCTTGCGCGCGCGTGAGAACCGGGTTATCCGAGTGGGCTCGTCTTTCGGTATCAGCGGGATGATGGGTCTTGATTTCCTCAAGGGGTTCCACGCTCAATATCCCGGCATCACTGCCGAGTGTGTGGAGCAGACCGATTACCGTGCTGACGAAGGCTTGAAGCAAGGGGAATTCGATTTTGCTTTGACGGTGCTACCATCCAAGAACGAGTTTGCCACCGAAGGCCTGCTCAGTGAGCGCGTCTGCTTTTGGGTCCACCGATCCAACCCTCTCAGTACCAGAGAAAGCTTCGACTACCGCGACTTCGACCGCCAATGTGTCGGGATACCAGGGCGGGATTTCAAGATATATCATCGCTTCAAATCTGAGTGCGAAGCTAATCGAGTGCAGGTCCAAGACTATTACACTTCTTCAGAGATGTATTGGCTCTTCGACTACGCATTAGGCGGCGAAGGCCTGTCCTTCAATTTGCCTCACATAGCCGCTCTGCCGGTGTTCCAGAACCCTGATGTGGTCAATGTGCCGATGTCGAACATGGACTGGTCATGTGGCATATCCTACCTGGCCTCGCATAAGCTAACAGAAGACGAGCGAAGCTTCCACAGCTATTGCCTAAGCTATGCCAAAGAGTTGCGGAGCAAACTGCCTACTGTGCCCTGAAACCTAACTCCGGGGGCAGAAACACGTTGCGTCATTTAGGGACGCCGTGCGGGGGCCCACCGCCCCCCCGCCGCGGCCCCCCCCCGCG
>JAITJY010000395.1 GCA_031278675.1 Bifidobacteriaceae bacterium | reverse complement strand
ACCACCTATTCCCCAGCCGCCCCAAACACGAAACACGCCCACGCCCGCCCGCCGAAACCGTCCCACGCCCGCCCCGCGACACCCCGCCACGACTTTGCTAAAAGCCCTGGGGGGGGGGGCAATTCTCATGGTGATAGGCCTTTCGCGTGAGTCGGTCTTGATCACCGTTGAGTATGCCGGTGTATAGCGGCGGTGTCAAAGGGCGCGGCGAAAGCTGTCGCAACTATTCAGAACATTGCTAAAGACACCCCACAAACTCTGGCCGTTTCGCTCCGAGATTTTGCAGGGACCCCGAGACTCACCCCACAAACTCTGGCCGTTTCGCTCCGAGATTCTGCGGGGCCCCCGAGCCACACCCCACAAACTCTGGCCGTTTCGCTCCGAGATTTTGCGGGGACCTCGAGACTCACCCCACAAACTCTGGCCGTTTCGCTCTGAGATTTTGCGGGGACCCCGAGACTCACCCCACAAACTCTGGCCGCTTCGCTCCGAGATTTTGCGGGGACCTCGGGTAGGCGAAACTCGGCGCAGGCGCAAAGGTTTCGGTTGGCTAGTTGGGCTAGTATTGTTGAATATGGAATATGGCGTTGGCCGGCCGGCCAGACGCAAACGTGACACAAAGACGTGCTAAGGAAAAGAAATGAGTTTTCGCGAAAAGTACGGACCATGGGCTGTGGTGGCCGGCGGCTCCGAAGGGATAGGCGGCGAGTTTTCGAGCTACCTGGCAGCGCGCGGCATCAACGTCGTGGTGATTGCGCGCCGGGCGGAAAAGGTGGCGGCCAAATGCGCTGAACTAGAAGACCAATACCGGGTCGAAACTGTCAGATTGCCGCTAGATTTGGGCGGTGACGATGTCTTGGAGCGCGTTCGGGAAGCGACCAATAACCTGGATGTCGGCTTCCTGGTCTACAACGCTGGCCTGGCCTCACTGGGACCGGTCCAGGACTTGGACATTGACTATGAGCTTTATCGCCTCAATTTGAATGTGCGCAATGCGCTGGCGTTGACGCTGCACTTTGTCAAACGTTTCGTCCCGCGCCAAAAGGGCGGCATTGTGCTGGTTTCGTCCAGCGGCGGCGTGGTTGGCACGCCGTACATTCAGACCTATTCGGCCACGAAGGCGTATTTGTTCACGCTGGCGGAGGCATTGTGGGCTGAACTGACTGATTATGGGATTGACGTGCTCGCAGTCTTGCCGGGCAACACGATAGGCCAGCAGTTCCAAGATGTGCCACCGGGCACTCCGGGTTTCCAAGTCGCGCGCGAGGTTGTCGAAGCCGCCTTCGAGGCGTTCGGCAAGCAGTCCACCGTTCTCAGCGGCGAGGCAGCCGTAGCTACCGTCGGACGTTATTTCGACACCGCGAAGCGGCAGGAAGGCATCCTGGCCATGAAGAACATATTCCAAGAGATGATGAAGCAATACGGCCCATAGGCCTGACCCACCCCACGGTGACATCGTAGCCACGCCTGCGCAACTCCGCCCAGACAATGTTCTCCGCGACCCCCGGGATCAAGCGGTCTTGATACAGGTTTCTGCCACGTAGCCGGGCTAGCAGGAAAGCTTCGCTCAGCGCCCGCAGGTAGCTGATCACAGTCTCCGGATCAGCCCGACGGCCTTCGGATTAGCTACCCACCCGCCCCGGCGGTGCCGTGATGATGGAAAGTGGGATCGGACATAATGTTAGGGACAACGCCCTGACCTGCGCAGATGGTTCACTTTCGCGTTAGCCTCCCAGCCCGGTGCCCGGACGCCGCGATGGCAGAAAGTGGGATCGGACATAACGCTGAGGCCGACCCTCTGGCCGGAGCAAACGGTTCACTTTCGGATGAGACGAAGTCAGAATTCGAAGGATACCCGGGGAGCGCCGGTTCGAATCTCGACCGGAATGCCACTTACCTCCACAGTGGAGGGCAAAGCCGCATCGGCGGCCGGAGTTTCCACGAACACAGTACCCTCAACCGGGTCGATCCCTACGGCGAATCCGTCGATAGGCACTCCGAACTCTGCCGCGTAAGCGGCAGAGTTCGCGCCGATCATGTCAGCCACCCGCCACAGTTCGTCCCAGGTGAAAGCCACTGCCCTGAGCGTCAGGGGATACCCCTGGAGTTCGAGATCAGCCACGGCGTCTAGGAAATGAGCTACCCGGTCGGCATCAGCCGACGCATCGTATTGGACCACCAGTGAACTGGTGACGTGGTCAATGGTGACTCCCCCGTACACATCTTTGAAGTCTTCCGGGATCCCAGCTAGATCCAGCGCAGCGTGAGCTTCCATTGCCTGCTCGACAGCAAGCATCGCAGCACTATCATCGCTGCTAATTCCACCATCTCCTGGCTGCCCCGCCGCGATTGGTGCCAGCCTGCGGGCCTCGACGCTGGCACCGCTCGCATCACTAGCTGGCGTCCAGGCCACACTTACCGTCACTGCTGCCGCCAAGGCGGCCACACCTAAGGCAACTAATCTTGGTTTCATGGTTCCTCCTCGGTAGGCCAACTAGCCGCAGCCAAGACGTTGGCCGGGCGGCATAAACAACCTTGCAAGCGGCAGTCTACCGAGAGCTGCGTTGCGAAGAAGTGGTCCCCAGGGATGATACTGGGAGGCGCGCCGGGCGCGCCGGGTGTGCCGGGTGTGCCGGGTGTGCCGGGCGCGCCGGGTCTCGGCCCCACAAGCGCTGGTCGTAGCCGGGTAGGGCTATGAGGTCCACGTGAGCCCCCTGCCGGGAAGATCGGATCTGTCGGTTATAACCGTCAAATCTCATCAGATTGGGCGACGTGTCGGTTGTAACCTTGTAACCCGTCACGTTCCCGGCGGTGGGGAGCAGCGGCAAGCAGGGCGCGGGTGTACCGGCTGCGGGGATTGGCGATCAGCTCGTCGGTCGGCCCGGCCTCGACAATCTTGCCCAGGCGCATCACGGCGATGGCGTCCGACAGATAGCGAACCACGGCCAGGTTGTGCGAGATGAAAAGCATGCCGAAGCCAAGGTCCCGCTGGACCTCGCGGACTAGGTTCAGCACCGCGCCCTGGACTGAAACGTCGAGGGCGGAAGTGACCTCGTCAGCTACCACATAGCGGGGGCGGGCGCCCAAAGCCCGCGCCAAGGCGATCCGCTGAAGCTGCCCGCCCGACAACCGCCCAGGCAACATCTCCTGGTAGTCGGCTTCGAGGCTGACCAGATCGAGGAGGCGGCTGACCTCCGCCCGCCGGGAGGACGCCCGCCGCCTAGCCGCAACCGGCAGGGCCTCGGCGATCGAGTCGCCGACAGTCATCCGGGGGTCGAGGGAAGAATACGGGTCCTGGTAGACCATCTGCACCGGGCGCGGTTCCCCGCGCCGGAAGCGGGAACGGATCGGCTGACCGTCAATCAGGATCGATCCGCCGTCCAAGGGCGCCAAGCCCACCGCCGTGCGGCCCAGTGTGGACTTGCCGGAGCCGGACTCGCCGACCAGGCCGACCACTTGGCCGGCTGGCACCTCGAGTGAAACGCCGTGGACGGCATGCACGGTCTTGGCGCCCCGGCCGAAGCGGACCCGCACATCCAAGAACTCCAGCCCGCTCACGCGGCCACCGCCTCTGATTGACCAGCCGAACTCGGTTCGCCGGTGAGGGCCAGGGGATGCCAGCAGGCGACCAAATGGTCTGGGCCGCACCGTTCCAAGACCGGGTCGTTCGCCAGACAGGTTTCATTCGCCAGGGCACAGCGGGCAGCGAAGGCGCAACCGGGCGGGAACTCACGGGGGTCCGGCGGCCGGCCCGGAATAACGGCCAGCGGCGCTCGCGTGTCGCTTTCCATGTCCGGCACCGTCTCCAGAAGTGCCCGCGTATACGGGTGGCGAGCGCCTTGGAACAGTTCCGCCGCCGGCAGGTCCTCAATGATCCGGCCGGCGTACATCACCAGGACCCGGTCGCAGGCCTCGGTCACTACGCCGATGTCGTGCGAGACCAGCATGAGCGCGGCGCCCTCGTTCGCCCGCACGTCCCGTATCACGTCGAGGACTTGCGCCTGCACTGTCGCGTCGAGCGCCGTTGTCGGCTCGTCCGCGATCAACAGCTTCAGCGAACCCATCAGGCCCATGGCGATCATCACGCGCTGGCGCATACCGCCTGACAACTCATGCGGATACTGGCCGATCCGTTGTTCCGGGCGGCGGAGGCGGACGTCTTTGAGCTTAGCGAGGGCACGCGCCAGCGCGTCCCGCCGGCGCAGCCCCTGGTGTTGGATAGCGCCCTCGGTAAGCTGCGTGCCAACCCTGAGCGACGGATTCAGCGAGGTCATCGGGTCTTGGAAGACCATCGCCATAGTTGTCCCCAGCTCCCGCCGCCGATGCCGTCCCAGCGGCGCCGTCAGCGACAGCCCCAGGAATTCGAGCCGATCGGCCCTGACCGATCCGGGCCGCTCAATCAGCGCGGCGGCGGCCAGGGCGGTCAGGCTCTTGCCGGCGCCGGACTCGCCGACAATCCCGACGGACTCGCCCGTCCGGATGGTCAAGTTGACGCCGCGCACCGGCGTCAACCAGCCGGTCGGAGTCGGGAAGGAAACCGACAGGTTCTCGATGACGAGCAGGTCGTCGCCCCCAGCCGCTTGCCGCCGGTCGGGGCGGGCCGCCAAGGCCTTGGGACGGGTCTTGTAAGGCAAAGTGGTCTGCTGGTGTCCGAAGACCTGCCCGGCGCCCTCGCCGAAAAGGTTGAAACCCAGTCCGGCCACAATGACGGCGACCGCCGGCGCCAGCGCGCCGGCCGGGTTGCGGTAGATGGCCGCCACGCCTTGATTCAAGAGCAAGCCCCAGTCGTAGTCCGGCGCACGCACGCCGATCCCGAGGAAGGACAGGGCCGCGAAGGACAGCAGTGTGCCGCCCATGCTCAGCATTATGTTGATGGCGAGCTGTTCGCCCATGTTTGGCACCAGGTGGCGTAACAGTATCCGTAGTTTCGAGACGCCGGCGACGGCCGCCGCCGCGACGAAGTCCCGGCCCGCGATCGAGGCTGACAGGGTGTGCACCAGCCGCGCGAAGGACGGCGCGCCCGCCAACCCCAGCGCCAGCACCGCGCT
>JAITJY010000352.1 GCA_031278675.1 Bifidobacteriaceae bacterium | reverse complement strand
GCCCGCGTCATCGCCTCCGGCGGCGGATTGACCGTGGTCGCCCCGGCCGAGGGCCACTTGGCGGAACTGCGGGCCGGGGGCTGGCTGCTCGGCATCGGCGGCGAAAAGACGGCCAAACTGGACCATTCGCTGGTCGGCTTCGAGCTAAGGGCCCGCCGCGCCCTGGCCTACGAGGTCGAACTGACGCGCGGCCAGGCGGTTGAGTTGACGATGATGGGGCCGAACGCCTTCCATCTTTCGCGAGCCGAGGTCGCCGCGCGGCTGGCGGCCTGGAACTGGCCGGCCCGGGTGGGCGTGGCGGTCACGATCTCGCGCTACCGGCGCCGGGTCGAACACAATTAGCCAGGCTCGCCGGTACCGTGTAATCTCGGTTGGGCCGCCCCGATAGCTCAGTCGGCAGAGCGTCTCCATGGTAAGGAGAAGGTCAAGGGTTCGATTCCCTTTCGGGGCTCACTCTATGGCCTGGTCAGAGCGTCGCCGGCCAGCAAGTACGGCCAACGGCAGCCTCGGTGTGGGGCAAACGTGGGGCACGACCCCCGGCCATGACGGCAAACAGCGTCCCCACCACCCGGTCCTTGGCGGCCGGGTCGGACCAGTCCACATCGGGCTTGCCCGCCCCCGCGGCGTACCACTCCTCGCCCGGCAGCCCCGCCGCCGCCAGACGCGAACGCCACAAAGACAACACCGAGCAAACTGGAAATTCCGGGGGTCCCAGGCCAAAGCCCATCAACGGCGAAAGCGCGCCGACAAACCCCCAGACCGACGAATTACTCAACAAAGCCCTCGGCCGGGCGTTACGGGACAGCGCGGCTGGGCGTGTTAGCTGTCCGGACGCGCTGTGCGCCCCGGAGACGCGGGCGCGCACCCAATCCGGGAGCCCAGCGTCAGTCGCGACCAATCCTCTCTGTGGCTTTGTACGCCCATTCGAACTGACCGAGATCGGTCGCCGTCCTGGCCAGGCGGGTGTACATCTCGTCCCGCAACCTGGCGTTCACGATCTCGCTGATCGCTCTGAAGGATTGGTCGCATCGACCGCCACCGGTCGCCGTCTCGGCCAGGTACGCGAATGCCTTGTCTCGCGACCTGGCGTTCACGATCTCGCTGATCGCTCTGAAGGATTCGTCGAACCGACCGAGACCGGCCGCCGCCCTGGCTGCGGAAGCGTACAGTTCATCCTGCTGCGCGGGACGCTCTGCCGAAGGAACGGCGCGGGCGGGAGCGCTGAGGCCCGGCGACCGATGAGTTCGCTCGCCTCGGCCCCTGTTTGATCTTGGCTCGGGCTGAGCAGGCGGCGGCCCGTTGTCCGGCCCAGGACTCCCTTTCGACAATTCGGGCAGGATATCGTCGCCTGTGGCTTGCGCCTCCGCTTCCGCGCGGACCAAGGAGTCGAGCGAGACTCGGAATCGGATATCCTGCGTGGCGTTGACCTGCCTGATGTTGTCGATGATTTGCTCGCTGAAAGCCCGGACCGCGTCCTCCACCGCTTGACTGCGTCCGAACGGGTCGTCCCATAACTGAGGATGGGTCAAGATGTCGAGGTAATAGTCGCCGCCCAGAAGCTCCAACACTTTCGCTAACTGGTGACGGTATTCGGCGTCGGCCACCGCTCGCTTGTCTGGTGTCGCTCTGCTCTCCAGTCGGCTGAAGAACTCCGACGTGCCGTTGACAATACCGGTGATCGTTTGTGCCATCGCATTGAGCTTGTCCCTCGCCCGTGGGCCCTGGCCGAGCTGCGAATAGCGATCACGCAATGTCAACAATTGCTGAAGCTGACCGGTCACATCTGTTGCCGTCACCCGGCAGATTCTATCGGTCCCGGCGACGGGGGCACGGGGCCCAAGGCCGAGGGCGCTCCGGGTGGGGATTCGCGGCGGAGAACCACGCGATCATGCTGGCGGACCGTGCGAGCGTTCCGTGCTGGCGGTTCGTGCCGGCGTTCCGTGCTGGCGGTCCAGGCCGGCGCCGCCGGTGCGACTCGCCGCATCAATGCGAGTCTTGTCAGATGGTACCGTCTGGTGCCCTGCGGGCGTATCACCGGGAACCATGGCAAAGAAGAGCGGTAAACCCCGCCGCGAAGGGGAAAATACTAAAGTTTCCAGAAGAGCATTCTTGGGTGGTGGCGCGGCGGCTGTGGGCGGCACTGCGGTTAGGCTCTTCGCATTTGAGGGTGTAGTGGCTACCCAGAATTCTGGGTAGCGCCAACATCGTCAAATCAGACGACGGCGGACACCTGGTAGTCGGAAACTCCGGCCCGACAGTCGCCACAAACGTGCGAGTCGTCATCGACCTTGCAGACATGAAGCACACTCCAGCGGTCCCTCTGGGCACACTCCACGACATCGCTCAACGGCGCGCAAGAATCGAAGCAAAGACGCCCCGCGTAGGGAAACCTTGGCCGGTTCGGTTGACGGAACCGCCGGGTGAGCCCGTTATACGGCGTGCTGAAAGCGAGGCTTAGCGTGTGCCGCGCCTCAATCAAGTCACCGTGTTACAGCCTGGTCAGTGGGTTTCGCCAACTACCCTCACTCTATGGCCTGGTCAGAGCGTTACAGGCGAGACGCCGAGGCGACGCGCCGCCACGCCGATATGTGAGACCTACAGGATTCCGGGACTGCCCATGAAGTCCTCCTTGCGCAAATTAGCGGAACCCGAGCCAACCGAGCCCGAGCCAACCGAGCCCGAGCCAACTGAGTCCCCATTCGAGAACTGCGCTGACGTGCGCGGCGCCGAGCAAGCCCCGATCTACCCAGACCACCCGAGATGGAACCCCGGCCTCGACCGCGACGGCGACGGCGTGGCGTGCGAGTGAGCAAGGAGGCCTGAAATACCCCGCCGCTCACGTCAAGACGCCGCCAATCCCGCCAGCAAACGTGGGGCACGCCTTCGCCCCACGACGCTACGCCGCGCTCCGTCCGCCGGCCTGTAAAGCCGCCGCCACCAGCCGAAATGCACGTCACGCCACACCAGGCTACACTTCACTATGCTCCGGAAAAGGCCATGGTAGGCAGAAGGTCAAGGGTTCGATTCCCTTTCGGGGCTCCAGGCGCCGCCCCGGCGGCGCGACCGATCACACGGCGGGGTAGCTCAGACGGTTAGAGCGCACGACTCATAATCGTGAGGTCGGGGGTTCGATCCCCCCTCCCGCTACTGGTCAAAGGCCCTTCATCAACTGTGAAACCGCAGATGGAGGGCACTTTTTGCGCCCTCCATCGTGAGACGGCAAGGGGTTCAAGTGATGCGGTTCTCCGCTGAATGGCCCAGGTTTTGGCCCAGGTTTGGCGTAACCAGTTGTGCCCGAAGACGACCGATCTGGCCGACCGAGACTGGCGGGGCGTTCGCGGATCGGCGTTCGTTATCTAACCATGAGCACTATGACAAGCGGCGGGTCGCTGCCCGAATTGGTGAGCTACCAGAAGGTGCTGAAGTGGTTGGGCGTGTCCAAGGCCACCTTCAGTCGGTGGGTGCGCGAAGGCAAAGCCCCACCCCGGTTCAAGCTCGGCGGCCATGTGTTGTTCAGGGAGGACCAGTTGTTGGCGTGGCTGGACGCTCAGGAGATGCCGCAGGCGACTCCAAGCGAGTTGGAGCCGGGCCTGTACGACGAATGGCGGTGAGACGGCAATGGCCAACCGGGCTCTAGCGTTGGGCGAGGCCGGGGCTGCCAGGTTCCGCAAGCGCGGTGACCGGTGCCGGGCCGAGTGCATGGTTCGGCTCTACAACGGCGAGCGGGTCTCGGTTTCAGCCAGCGGGGCGACGAAACGCGAAGCCGACGACAATCTGCGCAAGGCTATCGACCGACGCCTTGGCCGAATGGTCGACGCGGGGGCGATCACCGATCTGACTCCGTTGTATGTGGTGGCGGGCCAGTTTTTCGACGAGGCGTATCGTGAGGCCGCCAGGTTGACGCGCGCCCCAAGCGCAGACGCCAATCAGTCGACGGCCACGCGTCGACCTGGAGGCTTTACCTTCGGCCGCATCTGGCCGAGGTGAGGTTGAGCGAGCTGACGCCGACGCTCTTGGAACATGTGCTTAACCAGATTCGCCGAGGCACTGAAGACCGACCCGGCTCAGAATCCAAAGCCAAGGCGGCTTACACAACCTTGAATCTGGTTCTCAAGCGCGCCCAAGCGCACGGCGGCTTGGTCGCCAATCCGTTGGCGGTCGTGG
>JAITJY010000328.1 GCA_031278675.1 Bifidobacteriaceae bacterium | reverse complement strand
CGCAATGTGACCGCCTTCCTCGACACCGATGAAGCCGAGCACCAAAGCCGAGTCGAGGATGGAAGGCCCGGCAAGCACATCAGCGCTGACGTCTACATGCCCAAGCGTGGCCAGGCTGCCGAGCGGGCGAGGAAGTTGGACGCCCGCCACCAGCGCGACGGCAGCGTGATGCCACATGACAATCCTTCCTCGGGAGTGTTCAGCCTCCTGGAAGCCATTGGCGCCTAGCCCCTTCCTCGACCAGGCTGGCTGCAGTAGCATGAGTTCGTGAGCCCCAGACGAGGCCGCTGAAAGGCGGTCGGCGCGCCGGGGCACTGTCGTCTACACACCCACGCCCAGACCGTTCCTGCCTGCCAGACCAACGACGCCGGCCCGGGCGGTGCGGGTAGGCTCAATCCGTGGACGTGTTCGACCGCCACGGGCTGTTGGTGACTCGGTTCATCTGGGAGGCGCTGCCTGCGGAGGCGGAAGCCGCCGCGCGGATGCTCGCGAGGTTGAAGGTCATCCGGGACGGTTTCCGGCCGAAGGACAGGTGTCACATGGCCCTGGTTCAACGGTCGCAAGTTTGAACCTGGGCCGTTTGGGGTGGCTGACGGGACTCGAACCCGCGACCACCTGGACCACAACCAGGTGCTCTACCAACTGAGCTACAGCCACCATGCCCGGCCGCTCCCCTGGAACGGTCAAGGTCGCAGAGCATCCTATCTCACACGCCGCCCCGCGCACATCCCGACATCCCGACATCCCGCCCGCCACCGCCCGCCATCCAGCTTGCCCCCGGGCCGCGTTCATGGCCGTGAGAGGGGAACGGACCACGGCCACGGACGATGCCGCCGACGTCTCGACCGGGGTAGACGGGCGCGCACGGGATCGGACCGGGGTAAGCCAATGCCTGCGGCAAACTGACCCGTCCAGGGAAGCCGGCTCTGCGCGGCGGAGGCGGCGCGGCCTCAGCAGGCGGAGGCGGCGCGGGCTCGGCGTGGCGGCGCGATGCGCCGGGTGATGCCGCTATAGTTGAGCGGAGTGAAAATCAACTGCCCTGGTAGGAGACCTTGTTTTGGAGCTGAGTGACTTCTTCAATGTGCTCCGCCGTTTCTGGAAGAGTTGTGCGCTGGTGGTGGCCGCAGCACTGGGCGTGGCATTTGTGTTGACGCTGGTGCTGCCGAAACAGTACACGGCTAAGGCGGATGTATTTGTAACGGTGATGCTAGGCAATTCGGGTGGCGACTTGGCGTCGGGCGCGAATTACGCGCAGAATCAGGTCGAGTCGTTCCGGGAGGTTGCGACTGAGCCGTTCGTGTTGGACCGGGCAATTGAAAAACTCGGTTTGACGGATACTGATGCGGCGGCATTGGCGGCTGATGTTTCGGTGTCGGTGCCGGCGGGAACCTCGATTATGACGGTTTCGGCGCAGCGCCCTGACCCTGAATCGGCGGCGCAGGTTGTTGATGCGGTAGCAGAGTCGCTGGTGACGGCGGTGGGGGAGCTGGCGCCGACATCGTCTGAAGGTAAGGAGTTGGTGCGGGCCACTATTTTGGCGGACGCCAAAGCGCCGTCGGGCCACTCATTCCCTTCGACCACAACATTCCTCTCGGTTGGATTGTTACTGGGATTGCTGGCGGGTGTCGGTCAAGCGTTGTTACGGCACCTGTTCGATAAGCGTATCCGCGACGAATCCCAACTCGAAGAATTGACGCCCGCCCCCATAATGGGCCGAATTGGGTTGGACCCGCAGTTGATCGATTCGCATCAACCCGCCACGGTGTCGCGGATCACTGCGGAGGATTACCGGCGCTTGCGCACCAACATGCAGTTCGTTGGGACGAGCGACGAAACCCGCGGCAAGACGCTCGTCATCACGTCATCGGCGCCGGGCGAAGGCAAAACTGCGATCGCGGTGAACTTGGCGACGGTCCTCGCGGAGGCCGGCGAGACCGTTTTGTTGATTGATGGCGACCTGCGTCGTCCGCGGATCGCCCAGTACCTGGGTTTGGAGTCTTCGGTCGGCTTGACAACGGTCTTGATCGGCTGGGCCAGCCCCGGTGAAGTGCTCCAGAACTCGCGCGTAGCCAACCTGACTGTGATGCCTTCAGGCGTCATCCCGCCGAACCCGTCCGAACTGCTCGCATCACGTGCGATGAAACAATTGCTCGATTCAGCGGGCCGCCATTTCGATTACACAATTGTCGACTGCGCGCCTCTCCTCCCAGTGACCGATGCCGCCATCCTCGCCCGCCAGACCGACGGCGCTTTGCTGGTGGCAGACGTGCAGACCGCCACAATTCCGCAGGTCCGCTTCGCGTTGGATGAGATTGAGCGGGCCAACGGCTCAATCATCGGCTTGGTGCTGAACAAGGTCCGCAGCGGTGCGAAAGGCACCGGTTCCTACTACGGCTATCAGGAGTACGGCGACGGGGCCCGCCTCAAGCCCGGGGCAGCCCATGGCGCCGGCTCCGGGTCACGTTGATGGGTGGCGGACCGTTCCGGTTGCTTGCCGTGTGTCGCGGTAACATCAGCCGCTCTCCCGCAGCGGAATACCTGTTCAGGGCCCAGCTTGACGCCCGGTTCGAGGTAGCCAGTGCAGGCATTGGCGCCTACCAGGTGGTAGGCAGCGGCGTTGACCGTTGGACGATGGCGCTCCTCGGCAAGCGTGGTATCCACCCCACCGCTCACGCCGCGCGGCAATTGAACAGAGCGATGATCGGCGCCGCAGATCTGATCTTGACCATGAGTTTGGCGCAGCGTTCTTGGGTTGTGGGCGAGGTGCCGCGCGCCCTCCAGCGGACTTTCACGTTGCGGGAGTTTTCGCGCCTGGCGGTTGCGGTCCGCTCCCAGCATCCGCGTAGCCTCAGCGAGATGATCCAGCGGGCCGCCGCGAACCGCGCCGTCTACCCGGTTGCCCTGGGCGGCTGCGACGAGATCGCCGATCCCAACGGCGGTTCTATCGCCGATTATCGCGCCGCGTTTGATGCCGTCGATGCGACCGTCGCCGTGGTGGCCTCCGAGATCAGCCAGTTCGCCCAGCTCAGAGTCCCTGTCATGGCGCGCCAACCGCACGCCGAATTCGTCCTGTAGACCGCCCGCGCCGCGCTGGTGGGCGGGTTGTTTGCGTATGGACGGTCCCGCGCCCCAGTGCCGCGCCGCGCTGGTGGGCGGGTTGTTTGCGTATGGACGATGCCGCGCCCCCAGTTCCGTGCCGCGCCCCGCCCCGGTCGAGGGGCAGAGGCGACGGTCCCGCGCCCCAGTTCCGTGCCGCGCCCCGGACCGGTCGAGCGGCAGGGGTGTCAATCCGCACGGAATCTGACCACAACGCAGTCTGGCCATTTGGCGATCCGCGCGGCGTCGCAGTTGGCGACCTGGTCACCGTGAAGGCTCAGGAAGGCAGCAGTGACCTGCGCGCCCACAAGTTCGGACCGGTAGCTCCCAGGCGAGCAGCGCGACGCCTGCCAGCGCTGATCGGCGCCAAACAACGTGACGAGGCATGGTCATTCGAGGTGCCGAATGAC
>JAITJY010000251.1 GCA_031278675.1 Bifidobacteriaceae bacterium | reverse complement strand
CGGCCCGGCACTGCTCTGCGGCCGCTTCGCAACCCGCCCTGGAAAACACGAAATAGAGTGCCGGCAGCAGCGCTTCTTTGTCCAAGGCCCCCACCACCGCGAACCGTGGAATGGGGCGCGCCCGGGGACCACCCGAGCGGCGCGCGCCGCGCCGAGCAGGACCGCCGCGGTGCCTGGAACGCCCGGCTGCGCCCAAGATCAACTCAGCGTTCAGACGGGTCGATTGCTCACCAGATGCCAGCGGCGCATACAGATCCTTGAGTCCTTCGGATGTCAGCACGTGTTGCCACAATGGCACCGGCCGCACGTCTGAGACCACCACTCGCACGGCGCCGCGCACCACCGACAGCCATTCGCCGAACTCCTCAGCGTTGGACACGGTCGCTGAGAGCGCCGCCACCTGAACCGTTTGGGGTAGCTGGATCAACACTTCCTCCCAGACCGGGCCGCGGAAGCGATCAGCTAAATAGTGGACCTCGTCCAAGATGACCAACCCCAAGTTCGCCAGCGCCGACGCGTCCTGGTACAGCATGTTGCGCAGCACTTCAGTCGTCATCACCACAACCGGTGCGTCCGGACGGATCGACTGATCACCCGTCAGCAACCCCACCTGCTGCGCGCCGTAGCGTTCGCTCAACTCACGGAACTTCTGGTTGGACAAAGCCTTGATCGGCGTGGTGAAGAACGCCCGGCGCTGCGCGGCTCGCGCCTGGTCTATCCCAAACAGTGCGACCACCGTCTTACCGGCCCCAGTCGGGGCCGCCACCAGCACCGATTCGCCGCCCAAGAGCCCCGCGCAGGCGTCCCACTGATACTGGTCCAATGCGAACCCGAGACTCGCTTGAAAAGCCTCGACCGGGGCCAGGGCCTGACGCGCCCGAAACGCGGCGTAGGCTGCAGCTGGGCTCACGGGGCCCACACCGCTCACAGGGCTCGCCCGGCCAGCAGAGTTCACGGAGCCACCCAGGCCCACACCGCTCACAGGGCTCGCCCGGTCGGCAGAGTTCACGGAGCCACCGGGGCCCGCACCGCTCACAGGGCTCGCCCGGCCAGCAGAGTTCACGGAGCCACCCGGGCCCGCACCGCTCACAGGGCTCGCAAGGCCAGCGGGGCGCAGGGGGCTCACGGGGCCGACGTGGGCGGCATCGTGCGGCGGCTCAACCAAATCCCCCGAATGCTGAGGCGGGTGCCCGTGCCCCGAACTCACGGTTTGGCCGCCAGGACCCGCAAGGCCCGCGGCATGCAACAGCATTCCAGTGGCAGCGGGCCGACGCGCTCGCCGTCCGTGTGGGCGTCCGGCGGCATGGCGCCGAGGTCCGGCCGCGGGACCAACTTTACCGTCTTACCGCGCAGTACAGTGACTGCTGGATGAAACACATGTGTGCCCCGGTAGACCCGCGGGAAAACGGTCAGGAGCGTCGCGACCGAGATCGGCCCGGCAATCACCACATCCAAGAGGCCATCATCCAGCGAAGCGTCTGGTGCAATGTGCATGCCCCCGCCAATATCAGACCCGTTCGCTACCGCGATCAGCGCCCCCGCAGACTGCCAGGCCCTCTCCCCGTCGATCTCCAGTTCGAAACCGTACGGCTTGTAGCGCGACAACTCGCGCAGCAGCGCCCGCACGTAGACCGATTCGCCCCGGGGCCAACGCAAAATGTTGGCGCGCGCATTGACCGCCGCGTCGAAGCCCGCCGACAGCACGCCCGCGTACCACTCCGACATCGAGTGCGTGCCATCCGTCACCTTGACCGCGTCGATCACGCGCGGCCCGGCCTCCAGCGCCCGCTCGATCGCCTGGATCGACTCCCCCACGTCGTGACGGGGTACGCCCAGGATGCGGGCCACGTCGTTCCCCGTCCCCAGCGGAATGATTCCCAACGGCAGCGTGGTTCCCGCGACCACGTTGACGCCGAGGTGGGTCATCCCGTCGCCGCCCGCGACGATCAGGGCATCGACGCCATCGACCACCGCTTGACGCGCCGACCGATGCGCCGCCGCCAGATCCGGCGCAGACAGATCGACCACAGCGTGGCCGCGCGCCGTCAGCAGTTCGGCGACGCGCGCGCCCCGGTTTTCCGCTTTGCCCTTGCCGGCCGTGGGATTGACCACGACACCCAGGATCGCCATAGCGCCCGCTCCTATCCTGTTCTATCTGGTTCTATCCCGTTCTATCCCGCCACGGGGCTCCCGCGCCCGGCCCCAGCGTGTGCGCCCGCTAACCTCCCAGCTCTGCCCGCCCTGTCCGCCGGTCCCGTCCCGCCGCGCCTTCCTGCATCCGCCGCCGGCACCGTTTCGTCGCGCTTCCCGCTGCCCTTGCCCGGTCCCGTCCCGTCGCGCCTTCCTGCATCCGCCGCCGGCACCGTTTCGTCGCGCTTCCCATTGCCCTTGCCCGATGCCGTCCCTCCGCGCCTTCCTGCATCCGCCACGGGCACCGTCTCGTTGCGCTTCCCACTGCCCTTGCCCGGTCCCGTCTCGTCGCGCCTTCCTGCATCCGCCGCCGGGGTCGTTTCGTTGCGCTTCCCACTGCCCTTGCCCGGTCCTGTCTCGTCGCGCCAGCCCGCCAGCACGGCCCACGAATCGTAGGCGGCTTGGTGGGCGGCGCGGCGGCGCCGACGGCGACCGGCGATCCGTTCGCGCCGGGCGTCGATGCGTTCCCGCAGGTCAGCGAGTGGGGCGAAGACGGCGGGCGTGGGCGGCATAGTCGAGTGCCAATCGCCGCCGTGCTCTAGGGCGCCCCCTAACGCTTCCGTGGCATTGCCTACCTCTTCCATTAGCGCCTTGGCCTGGCGCCACAGCCAGCGCAGCAGAAAGAAGCTGCTCACCAGCCACGCCACCGCCAAACCGGTCCAGACCCAAAACCACACGTCGCAAAAGCCTACTCACTAATCCTTCGGCCCATACTGCTAGCTCGCGCGAAGCGCTGGCCGGACGGTGGATCATCGCGGCGCACCCTGGCCTGGCGGGGGCGGACATCTTCGGCGGCGCCGCGCGCAGGCGGCCGACCCGCGTGTGAACAGGGCGGTGGCACCGGTGGAAGGAGCGGCGCCGCGCGCCGGCGGCCAGCCCCGGGCTACCGGCCCAGGTGCCAACACTGCGGCGAGGTGAGACCGCCGCCAGCCGTAGCAAACGGGCTGGGCAGCACTAACACGCAGCCCACAATGTTGCATTTCGGTCACAAAATGAGGCCACCCTTTAGTGCTCTTGACCCGAGCGCCGCCCCGCGCTAGGTTGGCTCAAGAGCTATTTCGTCCCTGTCTAGTTGATCAAAATATCGTATTGAAGAAAGACCCCAGAAAATGCTCGGTCGCACCGGCGCGGCAGTCTACGGCGCAGTAGTAGCCGCATCACCCCGAAAGGGTGACCGCTACCCCGTTGTGACCGGTCACGGGTCGGATCGAACTAGCCGCGAGAACAGCTCAGATTCACTGGTAACTCAAACTATTATTGTCCCTACTATGCCCCGAAAAACTCCATTGGGCTCCGCCGTCACCGTTTATTGGGGCGCGGTGGCAGGGGCCATCTCCGATTTTCCGTGAGGACCGCTTTCTTGGGATAGGCGGCCTCAATTCATTGATAAGGAGCAAGTGATGCAAGAACTCAAGCCAGGTGGGACAGACCGCAGGACCTTCCTG
>JAITJY010000017.1 GCA_031278675.1 Bifidobacteriaceae bacterium | reverse complement strand
CTTCGCCGCCAACGGATAAACCTTGCGCCACGGCGCCGCGGCGCCTCGGCGCCGCACGCAGCCCGCCGGATCACGACCACCCCACAACCCCCGCCGCGACAGCGAAGAACACTGCGGTGACGGCGGCCAAGACGGCAACGCCGACCACTATAGAGGACGCTTCCGCCACGCCAGTCAGGCTTCCGCCGATAGCTTCGACCATGTAGCGCATGGGCAGCGCCCGGCCAAGATTGAGCGCCCAACTAGGCAGGAGTTCGGCGGGGAGCATGGCCCCGGAGACGTAGGCCATCGGCAAGATAACAGCGTTGATCGCTCCCGCCGCTGAGGCGGTTGTCTTGCACAGCGCGCCTATCACCATTCCGATGCTGAAGAAGGCCGCGATCCCAAGGGCGACTACTGGCAATGCCAACCAAGCGCTGGCGACCAGAGACATGTTGAGCCCGGGAAGCACGGACAGCGCCACCAGCAGACCGCCTTGAGCCAACCCTAAAGACAGGCCCACCACCAAGTTCGCTCCGAGCACCCCGCCGGTTCGGATAGGTGCCGCGAAAAGGACGCGGCTCATGCCGGAGGCTCGCCACTCGACCAGCGACTGGGCTGCGGTGAACATTCCGACATATGCGGCGCCGAACGCCACCACATTGGGTCCCACCGCCTGCATCGCTAGAACCCCTTCCTCGTCAGCGATCTGGCCGAACGCCCTAGCGAATACGACGAGCAGGAGTACGGGGAAAAGGAAAGTGAAGAACATGGTCGCCGGGTCGCGCAAACTAGCCCTTCCCTGGGCTCGCACCAAGGATGCGAAGCTATTCATGATGACTCTCCTTCCCCGAGAGGCGCAGAAAGACATCTTCTAGGGTGGCGGCCTCGATCCGGACATCGCTGACGTCGAAGCCCAGCTCAACCAGGGCGGCCAAAGCCGAACCGGCCGCGCGTACGGTGAGTTCGACTCGGCCGTCACGCAGGTCGATCTCCAGCACTTCATGGAGAGATGCGATCTCGTCAAACCGACCAACAGCCAGCGGCAAGATGAGGCGGGTCGGCAAATCGGAATCGGCCAACAATTGAGCAGGTGTGTCATTCGCGATGACCCGCCCACGGTCGAGGATCGCAATCCGGTCGCAGAGCCGTTCCGCTTCGTGCAGCAGATGAGTGGTGTACAGCACCGTGATCCCAGAGCCGCGCAGCTGGTGCAGCCTGGCGACTAGCTCAGCGCGAGACTCAGTGTCCATAGCAGCTGTCGGCTCGTCTAAGAACAGCACTTCCGGGTCGTGGAGCATCGCCGAAGCGACGGCGAGTTTCTGGCGTTCTCCTCCGGAGAGTCTGTCCACGCGGGTCCGCGCAGCCTCCGACAGGCCAAAAGTTTCGAGCGTGGCCCCGACCCGGCGTCTGTCAACTCGGTAAATGTCCGCTAGCGTCTCCAGATGTTCACGTGCGGTCGCGCGCGTGAAGAATGCGGTGCTCTGAGGCTGTATTCCGATCCGGCGCAGCAGAGCGGGAGACCGGTCTGCCGGCTTGCCGCCGAGCACACGAACCGTTCCCGCATCGGGAGACAGCAAACCCTGAAGGATCTCCATCAGAGTCGTTTTCCCCGCGCCGTTAGGCCCGATGAGCCCATAAAACTCGCCAGGAGCAATCTCAATGCTGACATCCTTCAGCGCAGTGACCGTCTTATACGCCTTGGTGAGGCCGTGCGCCGTGATAGCCGCCCCGCCAGTGGACGGCGGATCCGCTAAGCGCGCGCCCGGGGACAGGCCCAACTCGGTCAGGCCTGTTATCTCGGCTGCTTCACTGCTCGTGAACTCAAGAGGAACCCGGTTCGGCGAGTGACGGTTCGCTGCGGGTGGGGGAGGTTCGGTGTTCGGCATCCTACAAGTCAAGACCTTTCCGTCGCGTCAATCGCAAGCGGGTTGGTCATTTCCGGCCCGAATTGACCGGACACGGTGGCGAACTTCAACTTGGGCGTCGTGAAAGCGGTTCTCCAACAGCGACTCCAGTACTTCGTCGACGCTGGGTGACCACATGCGGGCGATGCCGGGCGGATACAGAGGGTCGGCCTCGGCGTACGCCTCGACATAAGCATCAACCAGCTCTTGGATATCGCGCTGTGTGGCGTCCTCGGGTAAGTCAATCAGATCCTTGTCTAGCGCGTTGAGCCGCACGAACTGCGGCACTTGTGACAGGCCGTCGGCGTGCTCAAACAGCCACTCCATCCTCGCTCGGTCTTCGGGCGTCCCGAGGGCGGCCACAGTGTCCACAATCATTCGCGCAAATTCGATCTCGCCTGTGGAGACATCCGCCCCAGTTTGCCGGGCTAGGCGGACCGCGAACTCTGGCTCGGTGTCCAGTGAAGCCCTGACATTCGTAATCCGCGAGATCGCTTGTTGGCGTTCGCGTATTTGGTTCGCTTCTGCTTCCAGGCGGGCGTTGAGTTCAGCCAAGATGTCCTCGGACGTCTCTGGCTCTGCCCCGTCTAGGAGCTGAGCCACTTGGTCAAGGCTCAGGCCCAGGCCTACCAATCGCTTTATTCGGACCAGTCTAATGACGTCTTCTTCGCAGTAGACGCGGTAATTGCCCGCAGACCGGTAAGGCTCCGGCATTAGGCCTATGCTCTCGTAATATCGCAGCGTCCGAGGCGTCAGTTGGACCATGCGCGCTAGTCTCGCGATAGTCAAGTCCACGTTGGGCCTCCTCAAAGAGTCGCGCCTGCGGGAGTCGCGTTGCCGCAGGTGTCCGGCGTACTGGCTACTGTTTCCACCGTATAGCGCATTCGTACGCAAAGGAAGGCTCTCGGACAAAGTTGGTGGCCGACGGTGCACTGTTGCTGCTAGAGGCGTACTCGGAGTCGCAGTTCTCTTTTCCACGCCCACGGGTTCGGTCCAAATCGCGGGTGTCACACCGCGCAGCGCTGTGGGAGACCGCGAAGAACTAGCCCCCCCGGCCGGTCGCCCACCGCAGCGTCAGCTAAGCCTGTCTGCGGGCCTGGCCTAAGGAGCGCAGGTAGGCGACCGATGTGCGCACGTCGCGCAGCGGGCCTTCACCGGCGGGTTCGCCGGGCAGGATGGTGTCTTGTTCCATCACGTACCAGCCGTCGAATCCGGCGGCGGTCAGCGCATCGACGATCGATTTGAAGTCGATGTCGCCCTGCCCGAGAGCGGTGTAAAGCCCCTGGGCAACTGCGGCCTGATAGGTCAACTCGCCGCGTTGGACGCGGCGGGCCAGGGCGCCGTTGACGTCTTTGGCGTGGACATGGACCACGCGGCCGGCGTGTTCGCGGGCCAGTTCAACTGGATCGGTGCCGCCGATCAACAGGTGGCCGGTGTCGAGGCACAGCGGTATGGCTGATCCGGCGATGACGCGGCGCACGTCATCGGCGGTTTCCACCATGGTCCCGACGTGGGGGTGCAGTGCGGCGCGCACTCCGCGGGCGGTGGCCAGCGAGGCCAGGCGATCCAGGTTGGCGAACATGGTCTGCCAGCCGGTGGCATCAAGTTCGGGACGCGTATCGTATCCGTGCTGGCCGGAGTTGGCGGACAGGACCAGCACATCGCCGCCTGCGGCGACGAACGAATCGAGGGCCTGGTCCACCTCCGGGACCGGGTCGTAGTCGGGCCGGTGTAGCACCACCGGCACAAAACCGCCGACTGCTTTCAGCCCGTGGCTGGCCAACGTCGTGGCCTTGTCTTTAGGTGCAGCGGGCAGGAAACCGTCAGGCCCGAACTCGGTCGCTTCGATCCCGGCCTCGGCCATTTCTTTCAGCACGCGGTCCGGTGTCATTTGATGCCCCCAACCAGGCACTTCGCAAACTCCCCAGGAGATGGGTGCGGCAGCGATTTTCATAGTGTGCTCCTTCGCAGCGTCGATCAGCTCAGTGCTTAGCGCCATCACTCGGCGATCCATATGTCCAGACATCCTATCATCTCGGGGAGGCCGGGCGTTGCGGCCAGCCGACAATCCCGCCGGGGCGGCCCGGAAAGCAGGAACACGCCGCAGGTGGCCGGAGAGGGGCCGTTGTGGCCAGCCGACGATGCCGCCGGGGCGGCTCCGGAGGGCAGGAACAGGCCGCAGGTGGCCCGGGGGAGGCCAGGGGGAGGCCCGGGGCGGTTAGGGGAGGGCCGGAAAGCACCGGAATCCAGCCGAAAAATGGTCCAAGGACAGCCAGGTCCCTCAGGTGGGGACTAGGATTTAGCATCGACTAGCCATTTTGGCGCAACCATCGCTCGCGGAAGGGTTCAACGTGCCCAAGTACGTCTATAACTTCACTGAAGGCAACAAAGATCTCAAAGATCTACTCGGCGGGAAGGGAGCGAACCTAGGCGAAATGACGGGCCTAGGACTGCCCGTGCCGCCCGGGTTCACTATCACCACCGAAGCTTGCCGCTTCTATATGCATCACGGTTACAATCCGGAAGAACTGGCCGGCCAGATCACCGCCGCGATCGACCAGCTTGAGGCCAATTTTGGGCGCAAGCTAGGCGCAGCGGAAGAACCGCTGCTCGTCTCGGTCCGCTCGGGGGCGAAGTTCTCCATGCCGGGGATGATGGAAACGGTGCTCAATGTGGGCCTCAACGACGAATCGGTCAAAGGCCTCGCGGAATTCGCCGGTGACGAACGCTTCGCGTGGGACTCGTACCGGCGGCTTATCCAAATGTTCGGGAAGACTGTCCTCGGGATAGACGGCGACTTGTTTGCTGAAAAACTGGACGCCAAGAAGGCGGCGGTGGGGGCGGCA
>JAITJY010000424.1 GCA_031278675.1 Bifidobacteriaceae bacterium | reverse complement strand
TCGGGCTGCTCGCCCACTTTGTGATGCGAATTGATGCCGGCGGCGCCCTCGCCGCCGCCGCTCTCCACCACATCCGGATATAAGGTGCCCTGGACCAAGAACTTCGCGGCCTCCCCGCCCGCCGCCGCAGCGGAATCGCCAGCCCCGGACGCACCGCTCCCGGCCGCACCAGGCCCGGGGGCGGCGGCGAGGCGCGCCGCCGCCTCGAAAGCCCGGATGAACTCCCGGCCAATGATCTTGCGTTTAGCCTCCGGCTCGACCACCCCAGCCAAAGCCTCCAAGAAGGTCTGGCGTGCATCAAACACCACCAGTTTCGCCCCGGTCACAGCCACAAAATCACGTTCAACCTGTTCGCGCTCACCTTCGCGCAGCAACCCGTGATCAACGAACACACAGGTCAACTGGTCCCCGACGGCGCGCTGGACCAGCGCGGCAGCCACAGATGAATCAACCCCACCGGACAGACCACAGATCACGCGCCCTGCGCCAATCTGGCGGCGAATCGCCGCGACCTGCTCATCCACAATGGACCCAGGGGTCCAATCCGGGCGCAGTGAGGCCTCATTGAACAAGAAGTTCTCCAGGGTCGCCTGACCCAATGGGGTATGGCGCACCTCCGGGTGCCATTGGACGCCGTACAACCGCCGCGACCGGTCCTGGAACGCCGCCACCGGTGCCCCGGCAGTTAGAGCCAAAACCTCGAATCCGGCGGGCGCCTCACTGACAGCCACGCCGTGGCTCATCCACACTGTCTGGTGACGCGGCAACGAGGCGAGGAGACCGACGGGGCGGACGGCATCGGCCATCGTGGCGCCATACTCACCCAAAGCGCCCCGGTCCACCCGGCCACCCAGAGCGTAAGCCATCGCCTGGAACCCGTAACAGATCCCCAAAACCGGGATGCCGGCCTCCAACAACGCCGGGTCGAGCCGGGGGGCGTCCGCCTCATAGACGGAAGCGGGCCCGCCGGACAAGATGATGGCCGCCGGATCGAGCTCCAACAGCCGCGATACCGGCCAAGTGTGAGGCACGATCTGGGAATAGACATGGGCTTCGCGCACCCGCCGGGCGATAAGCTGGGCATACTGGGCGCCGAAATCGACCACCAAGACAGGCTTGTGGTTGGGCAATGAACTGGTCACGAAGAGTAACGCTCCTCACAAGTAGTAAGCACAAGGGTCGTAGGTCCTAGGTACACTGGTTGGCAGCGCGGTGTGCCGCACACCGCACCGTTGCCTCCCTTCGTTGACGAAAGGCGTAGAACACGTGGCACGTTCTGTATTCCTGGCATCCGCCGACCGCGACGCGGTCAAGTCTATTGTGGCCGTGGGCCTCCTTGAAGAACTCAAGCGGTCCTACGAGCGGGTCGGCGTGTTCCGGCCCGTACTGCGCCACGCCGACGGCACCGACCACGTGCTGGACTTGCTCAAGACGCGCGACACGATCGAAGCGCCCCGCCAGGCCCGGGTCGGCACCACCTACCAGCACTTCCACACCGCGCCGGCAGAAGCGATGGGCCAGGTGCTCGCCCAGTATGAAACGTTCAAAGCGATGTGCGATGCCGTCGTAGTAGTAGGTTCAGACCACACCGACGTGCCCGGCGGCGAAGAGTTGTCACTGAACGCGCAGATTGCCGCGAACCTGGCGACCCCCATCGTGGTGGTGGTGCCAGGTACCCGGTGGACCCCCACCCAAGTGGTGGCCGCAGCGGAGTTGGCCACAAGAACCGTTGAGGCCGCCCACGCCCAGGTGATCGGCGTGGTAGCCAACCGGTGCGCGCCAGCCGAGATTGCCCAAGTGCGCGCCCAATTGGGCCACCTCGATTTGCCGACCGCAGCGATCCCAGATTCGAAAGTCGCCCTGGCGCCCACCCTCGGGGCTGTGATGGAGGCGATCGGGGGACAGTTGATCAGCGGCGATCCGGCAGCGCTAGGCCTCGAAGTGCTGGACATGTCGATTGGCGCCCAAGAAGTGGAGCACATCTTGGCCCACCTGGCGCCCCGCTCCGTGGTGTTCTTCCCCGGCGACCGCGTCGGCGTGCTCCTGGGACTGGCCGCCACCCAAGGCGACTCACATTTCCCGCGCCTGGCCGGTCTGGTGCTAGGCAGCGGCTATATGCCAGACCAAGCGGTCATGGACCTCGCCCGCTCCCTGGCTGGCGACCTGCCGATCATTGCCACGCACAAGGACTCTTTCTCGGCCGCAGCGGCGTCCACGCTGGTGCGGGGTCAACTAGACCTCAGTTCACAGGACAAGGTTGAGGCCGCCTTGGCGGCCTTCGAGGAGGGCATGGACGGGCGCCAGTTCATCGAAGCGATGGAAGAGTTCGCGCCTACGGCCATCACGCCGTTGGCGTTCCAATCATCCCTCGCGGAACGCGCCCGGCGTGAGCTGAAGAACATTGTGCTGCCCGAAGGGTCTGATGATCGGGTCCTGCGCGCCGCCGCCCGTGTGGCAGAACTCGGAGCGGCGCAGGTCACTCTCCTGGGCAAACGCGACGAATTGATGGGACGCGCCCGCTCGCTGGCCCTTGACTTGAGTGGCGCCAACGTGGTTGATCCGGCCGGGGGTGAACTAGTCGAGCACTTCGCTGACTTGTACGCGGACCTGCGCGCCCACAAGGGCATGACCAAGGCCAAGGCCCTGGCGGTGATCGGTGGGTCCGACACCTATTTCGCCACCATGATGGTGCATACCGGTATGGCGGACGGCATGGTGTCTGGAGCGATCCACACCACCGCTGACACCATTCGGCCCGCTTTCGAGATCATCAAGACCAAACCCGGCACCGAGGTGGTGTCTTCGGTGTTCTTGATGGCGCTGGCAGACCGCGTTTTGGTGTTCGGCGATTGTGCGGTCAACCCGAACCCGACTCCAGCCCAGTTGGCTGGTATTGCCATTGATTCGGCCGCGACGGCCCGCGCGTTCGGGGTTGACCCCCGAGTTGCCATGCTGTCCTATTCGACGGGCGTTTCCGGCCACGGTCCCAGCGTCGAAGCCGTGGCCGAAGCGACCGCTTTGGCCCGTGCCGCCGCGCCTGACCTGCTATTAGATGGTCCTTTACAGTACGATGCCGCCGTGGTAGCCGCCGTCGGTGCCGCCAAGTTACCGGGATCGCCGGTGGCCGGGCGGGCGACGGTGTTGATTTTCCCCGATCTCGATGCGGGCAACATTGCCTACAAGGCGGTCCAGCGGTCGGCCGGGGCCGTCGCGATCGGCCCCGTGCTGCAGGGCTTGCGTAAACCCGTCAACGATCTGTCGCGCGGCGCGCTGGTCGAAGACATTGTCAACACCATCATCATCACCGCCTGCCAGGCCCAATGAGCCCCGACCACACCTCACTCCTGGGCCCCGCCTGCGGCTACCGGGGGCGGGGGTTGCGTCCTGCGGGGCGGGCTGTGTGGCGGCCCAGCCTGCGGCTACCGGGGGTGGGGGTTGCGTCCTGCGGGGCGGGCTGTGTGGCGGCCCCGCCTGCGGCTACCGGGGGCGGGGGTTGCGTCCTGCGGGGCGGGCTGTGTGGCGGCCCAGCCTGCGGCTACCGGGGGTGGG
>JAITJY010000369.1 GCA_031278675.1 Bifidobacteriaceae bacterium | reverse complement strand
GGCGGGCTCTACGGACAGGCCGTCAAGAGTCATTTGTGGGGGGCGGCGGGCACCTTGTGCGTGTTCTTCAGCCCCGCCCTGTGCGAGGAGCGCCGCTCACAGCTCGAACACCGGATCGCGAAACGAACCGAAGAGCTCGCCAGCTTCGACCAGCTAACGAAACAGCAGGCCAAAGCCTACGCCGCATACTTCAAGATCAACCTCGCTAAGGACGGGTCATTCAGCTTCGCCAAGGACATGGCCAAAATCCGCGCCGCCGCCCGAGACACAGGGTTCTTCTGCCTGCTGACAGACACCAACCTGCCCGTCGGCGAGGTGCTCGACGCCTACCGCCGCCGGGACGTGATAAACAAAGGCTTCAACGACCTGAAGAACTACGTGGACATGAGCCGACTGCGCACCCACCGCGACGACACCACCGACGGGAAAATGTTCTGCGCGTTCCTCGCGCTGATCGCCACCAGCGAGATCCAGACGAAAGTGATGCCAGCGCTGAACAAATCGAAGCAGTCGATCTCCAAAAAGGGCGTCCTAGCAGAGATGGACAAAATCAAAGTGGTCGACGCCGCGTCCGGGCGGCGGCTGATCAACCCAGCGACCAAGACCCAACGAGACGTCCTCACAGCCCTAGACCTGACCGAACAAGACCTTAAGTCCTACGCCGCCCGGACCTGACCACCACACGTATATAGCAAACCCCTCCGGGATTTAGGGTACTAAGCTGCCTGCTGGGTCGCGTCGCAAAGTGGGGCCGGCCCGGTGATCGGAATTGACCTGGGAGATGCCATGACTGCGCCACTTGAGCGCCCGCGTTACGCCTACCTCGGCCCGGCCGGGACCTTTACGGAAGACGCTTTGCTGCGGCTGGTCAGCCGCGACCAGGCCACGTTGCTGCCTCAAAACGACGTGATCAGCGCGATCGAGGCAGTGCGGGAAGGCACGGCGGATTATGCGGTGGTGGCGATCGAGAACTCCGTCGAGGGCGGGGTGACCGCAGTGCTGGACGCACTCGCGGAGGGGAGCCCGCTGGTAATCTCGCGGGAACTGCTAGTGCCGGTCTCGTTCACGCTGGGGGCGCTACCTGGCACAACGCTAGAATCCGTGCGCCGGATCGCCGCGCACCCCCACGCTTGGGCGCAGTGCCGCCAGTGGATCCGCCGCCACCTCGGGACGGTCAGCCATGTCGCGGTCAACTCGAACACGTCGGCGGCGGCGTTGATGGCGCGGGTCGCTGCCGGCGAAGCCCCCACCGCCTTGATGGAGTTCGATGCCGCCCTGGTCCCGCCCGCCGCCGTCGCTCATTATTCGTTGAACACCTTGGCCAGCGGCGTGGCCGACAATCCGAGCGCAGTTACCCGGTTCGTTCTGGTAGCCCGCGCCGGCCAGGTGCCGGAGCCGACCGGCGCCGATAAGACCACCTTGGTGGTCGCCCTGCCTGATGAGCGCGCAGGCGCCCTCCTTGAACTCCTCGAACAGTTTTCCACCCGCGGGATCAACCTGACCCGGATTGAATCCCGTCCCTCCGGCGACGCACTGGGTCGCTACTTGTTCTCCATCGACGCCGAGGCACACATCGCCGAGCCCCGCATGGCCGAAGCCCTGATCGGCCTCCACCGGTTCTCACCGCGGCTGCGCTACCTGGGCTCTTACCCCAAGGCTGATTTCGTCCCGACCCGCCTGCGTGAAGGCACCGCCGCCGAGGATTATCGCGCCGCCCAGACCTGGCTGGCCGCCGTCCAAGATGGCCAAGCGGTTTAGCCTGTCTCGGTTGGCGGGATTCCCTCGGGGCGGGCCGGTTGTGTCCACTGCGGCGGCTTAGGTTGGGCAGCAGCGTGCTCCTCGGACGCGGCGACAGGCGACAAAGCGACCGGGGGGAGCCATGGGCGAGGGCGAGATCAGACCAATCCAGCGAGCCACGACCAGCGTTACTGCCGCCCGCAGCACGATGCCGCCCAGCCCACACACGCTCCAGCCGCCACGTCCGGTGCATTGGCGCCATGCGCTACCAGGGCCGTATGCGGCGCCTCGGGGGCGCGCGGCGCGCTGGACATCTTGGGTATCAGCGCTGGCGTTGCTGGTTTGCACCGTGGGGCTGGTTAGCGGGTGCGCGGGGCGGGCGGGTGGCCCGGCCGCGCATGGCGCGGCCCAAACCGAGTCGGCGAAGCCCGGGGCCGGGGCGGACGCCCCAGGCGGGGCCTCAACGAAGCCCGCTGAAACGTCACTGGCTGAGACCGCCGCCATACCCGTGGACCAGACTTTGTCTGACGACCTGCTGGGGCGGCACTACCGCATTGTGTCTTATGTGCCCTCGATCCCGGTGCCGGCAGACTTCGCCGAGGCTTACCCGGTCTACGCGGGGGCAACCCTGGTCGCCTTGGAAGTGGAACTGACCGTCGATCCTGACACGCCCTATGCCACGGCGGCCCATCCGTTCGACTTGACGCTGCATTGCGGAAGTACCGACGCGCCTGAAAGCGCGGCGAACACATTGCTGACGGAGGTCTACGCGGACCAGTTCCCGCCCGCAGCCAGCGCCGAGCCCGGCGCTACCACCAGCGGCTGGATCGGGTTTCGGACAGTTAATCAGTGCGGCGGAGCGCCGTATACGGTGGTGGCCCGGCGCCAAGGTTCGGACAGGGTGCGCGGCCGGCCCGGCCGGGCGGGCCAATCCGGGGACAAAGAACCCCCCGACCAAGCTTCCCTGCCATACGCCGAGTTCACCCTGGAACTCCCTCCCGCACCGGCCGGCTGACCCCGCACTGCCCAGCGCCGGCGACCTGTCAAAGGTCGCCGCGTTTTGACAGGTAGCGGAACGCCGCCCAACCGATCGGGACCCGCGCCCAATAGGTAATGCCGCGAAACAGCAGCGCCGCCGAGGCGGCAGTCGCAGTGGCGACGCCAATGGCGCGCAGGCCCGCAGTCAACGCGATCTCCACCCCGCCCAGGCCGCCTGGGGTTGGCGCCGCCGACCCGGCAGTGTTCCCCACCAGGAAAACGAGCGCCAGATCACTGATCGGGATGTCGGTCAGACCGAAAGAAACCAACGCCGCCCAGAACGCCATAACATAGCCGCCGAACTGGATGACGGCTCCGACCAGGCCAGCCGCCAGCCGCTTCGGGCGGCCCAACACCCACACGACTCGTGGCCAAACTTGCCGCAGGGTTGGCCCAACCTTGGTCCACACCCAACTGCGGAGTTGAGGCACCAACAAGAGACATCCGAGCAAGACCACAACCACCACGATCACCGCAATCGCGGTGATCGGGAGATTGGTCAAGGCCCCAGTCCGGCCTGTCACTAGGGCGGAGCCAACCAACAGCCCCACCGTCACCACGAGCAGAGCCAACTGTGTCAAAGCGACGGTGGCCGCCGCCAGCGAGGTGCGCACTCCGCGCCGGTTCAAGAATCGCAAACTGAGAGCAATGGGCCCCAGCCCCCCGGGCATAGAAATTGCTGTAAATGAGGCCGCCACCTGGGATAACACTGCGCGCCGCAGGGGAATGCGCACTGGCAGCAAACTGACCAGGGTCAGGGCCGCACCAAAATAGGTCAGCATTGACAACGCGAAGGACAACGCCATCCACCAGGGATCGGCCCGGCTGACAGCCTCAAGCATCTGAGTGAAATTCAGCCTGGTGACGATCGCCCAAATTGCCACCAACGTCATCGCCACTATCAACACGGTCCGCCACCCGAACCGCACCAGTTGGAACGTCACCGGGGACTCTGTAGCTGGGACCAGGTCCATCAATTCCTGGCGGGTGGCGTCCACCACGTCCTTGTTGGCCCGGGCCGCCTCCCGGGTGGGCGCTGGGAAGACCACGGGCTGGAGCAGCCCAGCGAGCGCAGCGAGCTTGGGGGCAGGCAGGACCGCTGCGGCGGAAGCCACCGCCCGCTCAGGACCCACTTTCAACGCCAGAGCTGCGAGCATCTGAGCGCAGTCCAGGTTCCTGGCCAGTTCCGAGGATGCGACATCCCCGTCCTCCCAGCCGATCAGCCAAACTTGCTGCTCATCGCCGCTCCCGGCGTCAAACAGGAGCGAGTCGGCCGTGATGTTGCGGTGCGCCAGCCCCGCGCCGTGCGCCCGGTCCAACTGCCGCCACAGATCAATCAGAGCCGCATCAAAGACCTGGCCCGGCCGGATATCAGACAGTGAACGTAACCCAAAGGGATGGGTTTGCAGCAGCATCATCGAATCTGCGGCCTGACCAATCCCAACCAGCCGCGGAGTGCGCACGCCCGCCGCGCCCGCCGCGTAGCCGAGCAGCGCCGCCCGTTCCGCCGCTTGGCGCAGCGAGACCACCGACCGCCGGTCCATGCCCCGCAGCCGCAGAGTCCGCCAGGTCGCTTGGAGAAAGCCCAAGACTTGCCGGTCGCCATCAAGCACGATGCCGTCCCACCTTTTTCCCGAACCGTCAAACACAGCGTAAATCCGGTTGCCAGCGACTTGTTCTAAGGCGCCTGCGGTGGAATCTGTGACGGCGGCTTCGAGACGGGCGGCCTGGACGGCATCGGGCGCGGGAAGAACCGACGGTACGCGAGGCGGCTGGTAGGTGCCGTCCCGGATGGCGCGCACATCGAGACGGTCCGTGGGGTCTTCGGCCTGGGAGATGTCGCGCACTCGGACAATGCGGACGGGTTCGAGCCCGGCGCCTTTGATGCCGGCCACCAGGTCAGCGCCAGCGGCCCGATCCGTGGTGACCCCCAGGGTGTAGCGCATGGCGAGCCCGGCCATGCGGCCAAGCAGCACCGAGGCCAACGCTGCGGGCAGGGCGGCGCCGCCGGTCAAGACCAATGCGGCCAAAGCGATCCACAGCAGGTTCCAGGCTGCGGCGAGCGCTGACCAGCGGGAACGCGGCCCCATCGCGGTCAAGAGCCCAGCTGTTAGCGCTCCCAGGGGCACAATCGACACGTGGTATTCGCCGCCTGAAACAATGGACATGCCCTGGACCAACGGCTCCCAGTCCAACTGGGTGATCCCCCAGGCGAGACCGGACGCGGCGAGCAGCGCGGCGAGCCCGGCGAGCATGCCCTCCAGCGCCGGCCAGGCCTGACGGCGGAACAGGCTGGCCACAATCACGGCCGCCGGGACCAACACCGTGGCGAGGTTGACCAACGTGGAGACCACCAGATCGAGGACGGCGACCAAGGCCGCCGCAATCGACTGGATGTCCTGGGTGACCCCAATCGTTGTGGCGTGCGCATAAACCGACAGGGCCAGGACAATTGTTAGGCCCAACGCCCCGACCGCTAGCCCCACCAGGTCCTTGGACTGACGGATGCGTCCGGCGGGAGCGTCCACCACTTCGACCCCGTCCCACACTGCTCGCGTCGAATGCCCGCCTTCACCACTCGCGCTACCTGCGCGCGTCTTCCGGCGGCGTTTCGCTCCGCGCTCGCCTCCTTCAGCCACGCACCCCACCCTATGCCAGGCGAACCAGCAAATGGTGGAGGGCGGCTGCCTACCCCGCCCAGATCCGTTCCCGACATCCCGCCGCCCACGCCGGACGGCGGACGGATGTCGGGGACGGCGGCATCGTCCACTTGGGGCTGCACGGTCCCGCCAAACTCGCCACGCGCGCCAAGCGAGCGGCCAAGTCGACGGCCAAGCGCTTCGTCGGAGGAGGCAAGCGGGCCCGGCTCTGGCACCGGGGGCGCCCACCCCAGGCGCCGCGCGGCGGTGGATGGCGTGCCTGCGTCAAGATTGTGGCGCAATCTTATAACGGCTCTTGACGGGGCGCAGGGGATACTGCACACTCATTATTGATCCAGAATCCCGAGTTTTCTGTGAGGCAACGATGACTACCCTGACTCGATCCATTCATACAGTTTCTACCAATAAGCTCCGTCGGCGGCAGCGAATCCACGCCGTACTGGCTTCGGGGCTGGCTGCGGCTTTGCTGCCGCTGACCGCCCCGCTTCCAGCGGTCGCGGCGTCCCCGGAAGCGTTTGATCCCGAGCGCGGCTGCACGGTTCTCGGCTCGGCGGCCGGGGACATCCTCAAAGGCACTAACGGCGACGACGTGATCTGCGGCGGCGGGGGCGGCGACACGATCTTGGCCAGCGCCGGCGATGACATCATCTACGGCGATGGCGGCGGCGACACGATTTACGGTGGCGCGGGTGCCGACACGATTTACGGCGGGGATGGCGGCGACACTATTTACGCGGAGGATGGCGCGGATGTGGTGCAAGCCGGAGCCGGTGGCGACACGGTGTACGGCGGGTCTGGCGCGGATGCCATATGGGGTGGAGATGGCGGCGACACATTGTGGGGCCAAGACGGCCCTGACTGGATTTACCCTGAGGCAGGAGCAGACACGGCTCGAGGTGGTGACGGCGACGACCTGATTTTCGATCAGGGAAAGGCCGACACGCTGTGGGGTGATGCGGGCGATGATCGAATCTTGGCTGGAGAAGGTGCAGATTCGGTCAAAGGCAACGCGGGCGATGACTTGCTGATTGGTGGCCCCGGCAATGATTCGCATTATGGAGACGCGGGTTCAGACCGGTGCGCGGGCGGTTCCGGGACAAACGCGTACTACTCGTGCGAGGTCAAAGTGTCCTTGGCTGATATCGGCGGGATGGACGGCGACTCGGACGGCGACGGCGTGCCAGATATCGCCGAGTTGCGAGGCGGCTCGGACCCGCTTGCGCGGGACACCGACGGTGACGGGCTAGATGATGAGGCTGAATTCGACTCTGGGACTTCGGCTACTGCGGTCGACTCGGACGGCGACGGCGTGTTGGACCCGGACGAGGATATGGATAACGACGGTCTGACAAACCTTGCCGAGGTAACGGCAGGCACGAACGGCTTGAGGGCCGACACCGACCGAGACGGTATAAATGACGGGGAAGAGGTCTCGGCCGGCCTGAACCCGGTGGAGGCGGACACGGACGGCGACGGCGTGACAGACGGAGACGAGCTGAAGGTGGGCTCGGACCCGGCGGCTGCGGACACCGACGGCGACGGCATTGGCGACGGCGAGGACACGTTCACCATCACTTTGGACCTGGCGGAACCTCCGGCGACCCTTGTCGCAACGGGTGTGGCGGCAGGTTTGTTGGAGACACGCCTGACTCCGTCAGGCGACCTGCGGGTGTCCGGGCTACCGGGTCAGCGCGCTCCGCCGGTCGCAGTGCATGCTCCCGAAGGTGTTACGGGTTTTCTCACAGTGGCGTTCGACGCCGCAGACCTGCCCGGCGACGCGGACGTGGCGCTGCTGCATTACGACTCCGAGTCCGACACCTTGGAGCGCCCGGCGCGACAGACGGTGGACTGGGCGGCCGGCACGGTAACGGCACAAGTTGATGAGTTCTCGCCGTTCGTGGTGGTGGACGCAGGCGAGTTCGCGGCGGCATGGGAACGGGAGCTTGAGGAGCTAGGTGGCGGCTTAGCCGAATCGCCGTTGTCTGTGATGCTGGTATTGGACTCGTCGGCGTCGATGTTGGCAAACGATCCCGGCAGGATGCGGGTTGAGGCGGCCGCCGCGTTCATCGACGCGTTGGGGGACCAGGACGCCGTCGGCGTGATCGGGTTTGCCGAGACGGCCACAACTCTCCAGAGTTTGGGTTACGACAAGCAAGAGGCCAAGGATGCCCTAGCGCAAGTTGGGGCGTCAGGCAGCGCCAACATCACTCAGGCCATGCAATCCGCGATTCGACAGCTTACGCCGGTGGTACCCACACAACCGGGGCCAGTCGCCAAACGCGTAATTGTCCTGCTGACTGATGGAACCGGCACTTACGACTGGGCCTTAACTGGGCAAGCAAGAAATAAAGGGATCACGGTCTATACGGTAGGGCTCGGCAGGGCGACCAACGAAACCCTACTGGACTGGATCGCGTCCGCGACGGGAGGCCAATTCTTCTTGGCGGACAGCGCCGGTGACCTCGCCGGAAGCATCACGACCGATCTCTTTGGGATGCTCGGGAGGACCGACTCAGACGGCGACGGCTTGACGGACGCTGCGGAAACCAACGGCATGCTGACCTCGACCGGAAAGGTGCTGTTCTCCAACCCGCTCATAGCTGATACCGACGGCGACGGTCTGGATGATGGCACAGAGTTGGGCTACGAGCCGTCCCAGGGGCACGGCTTTGGCCGAGGCACCGCTTACCGGGTCGTCTCGCATCCGTCGAAGGCGGACACGGACGGGGACGGGCTCGGCGACCTGGCCGAGGTGTCAAGCGGCTGGAACGCGTTCGACGCGGACCCGGACAATGACGGTCTGCTTGACGCTGGGGAATGGGACGCTGGCACATTTGATTATTGGGGGGACACCGACTCGGACGGATTCTCGGACGCGGAGGAGGTGGCCCGGGCAGCAGACGGGTTCGACCCGCTGGTCATGGATGTGGAGATCGAGACCGCCGAGTACATTTCCCAGCTCCTTCGGGGCACGTTGTGCGGGGACGTGGCCGGGATCTGGGGGTTCTGCGAGGGCGACACCTGGGCCTACCTGGTAGGGCAGATCCTCGGCGGTGTGGCCTTGCCGGGGGTGGGGGACGTCCGCGATTTGGTCGGGAGTTCGATCAAGGGCGACTTCGTCTCCGCAGGGCTGTCGCTGGTAGGGGTGGTGCCACTCTTCGGCGACGCAGTCAAGGCGCTCAAGACCATCAAGAACTTCGGCAAGGTGACAACGAGGCTCGCCGCGCAGGGAGGCGACTGGGTCAGGGTCGCGCTGCGCAACCGGGTGCTCGGGGACTCTGTGCTGCAAAAGCTTGGCTGGCCAGCGCGGAACGTGTCGGCATCCTCGGCGAAGGCGGCCTCAGCGACGTCCTCGGCGGGTGTGACTGCGGCGGCTGTTTTCCTGCCGGCTGCGGTCCCGCAGGCGTCTTTGCCGCGGCCATCGGCTGGCGCGCTCAAAGACGCCAAGGAGATGCTTGACGCGGCCTCGCCGGACGTGTTCTCCCGGTTGGCGAAAAGCAAGAACGGCATTGACGTGGACGATCCGAGCTTGGTCGGCGCTGTCGCTCAGATGTCCCGGCACGTCGACGGCGTGCCGCACGCCGAGCGCGTCCTGACCAAGGCGAAGGCGGTCAAGAAGGCGCCCACGAGCGTGGGCGGCAAGGCCCTCGACCTGCCCAACGAGGCTGCCTGCGAGAAGTGGTTCAACTCAATCCTCAAGGACTGGGTCAAGACGCCACCCAAGATCGCGACCCACATCCCGAAGATACCGCTGGACCCGACTGCGGGCACGGCGAACCGCTTCTACGACTCGATCGGCAAACTGCCGGGGTCGGACGTGGCGACGGCGTTTGAGCATAAGATCGGCTGGGTGCGCTACAGCGCCCGGGTGCGCGCGCAGATCACGCGGGACGCGGCCCTGCTGGCCGAGTTGAAGGCGGACCCGTCGCTCGCGGGAAAAATCGGGTTTAAGAAAATTGAGTGGGTGTTCTTCGCGAAGGAGCCGGGCGGGGTGGGGCCGGACAAGGCGCTGCTTGAGGCTTTGGAGGATGTGGGTATCCCGTACACGATTTATTTGCCGAGGAGTTGATGATGGCCAGCAAGGCTGAGGACAAGGCTAGGGCGGCG
>JAITJY010000339.1 GCA_031278675.1 Bifidobacteriaceae bacterium | reverse complement strand
CAGGCACCAATTTTGTGTCTGGCGGTCGGTGGCCTCCGGGAATGGGACACCCTCAATGGTTACCTCGGTCGCGGTAGCCGTAGCAGGATTCCAGGTGGCCTTCGTGACACCTGGAAGATCCGGATCGAACCCGCCGGCCGCGCAGGTCTGGGTTCCCTCCAGCAGCACCAGCGCTGCGGTAGAGCGGGCGGTGACCCCCGTCAGCGCTGGCTGCCCGCTCCCGGAACTCGCGCCCGACAGGGTGGCCTCGTACTCCAGACGAGAGTTGCCGGCGGCAATCGAGGTCACCGTATACGGGATATACAAATAGTTGGGGCTGCTAACAGAAGGGGACCCGCCGGCCAGCGCGACGGCATCGGCGCTAGTCAAACGGTCTGACAACGTGGCGCCTTCGCTGACGCTGTCCGCGATCCCGTACCGGTCACTGGTCGAATCCTCACAGGAGTAGGGCACGCTGGTGCCGGAGCAAGAGGCGGTGAACGCTGTCTGCAAATCAGTCCGGTCTGCCGCGAAGCCGACCACCCCGTAGCGAATCTCCGGGGTCACGGAGACGGCATCCCACCACAGGGCTTGGGCGGCCGGCAGCCCCAGCGCCAGCGCCAAACCGACAACACCGGCCACAACCAGCACACGCTGCCCACCCCACCGACGATGCCGTCCATTCACCCCCGCACCCCGCTGCCCCAAGGTGGCGTGCCGCGGCGGCAGTTGGGCTCCGCTGCGTCCTTTGGCGGTCATGGTGCGTTCACCCCGAAGCCCTCGCCGACGCGGATTTGGTCAAGAGTGATGGTCAGGTCGGGGAATTGATACTTCCCGGTACCGAAGCCCTGGTTGTTGTAAGTGTCCGGGTCGATCCATTCGTAGGGATAGGGCCTGGCGCCGCCCTGTTCGACATCGACAAGGAGGGTGATTTTGAACTTTACCGTGCCGGGCAGGTGGATGCCTTTCGGCAGCGTCACGGCGTCCGGGCCGCCAATTTTGCCCGCCCCCGCGTCTGCTGCCTGGGTGACGGTGACTATGGTGATTTCATCGCCCACGTCCAACGAGTCGGTTGTTGGGTCTCCGCGCAGCGTCTGCCAGGTGCCGCCGTCGGGTAGGTTTGTGTCCGGGACCCATGCCGCCAGGTTGTAGGTGCCCTGGCCCAACTGGATGAGTGTGGTGCCCTGGGGGGTTTGCCAGGTCACTTGCAGGCGTGCCGCCGCATTGTCCCCGGCGAGATTGGTCTCGAAGACGCCTTCGATGCGGATCTTGTCGCCGGGCATGGCCACGAACTGGTTGAGCGGCAGTGATGTGTCGGCGCAGGCTGTACCCGCCCCGGTCGGGGTGAGGCAGGTGCCCTGCTGAGCCTGGGCAACGGGGACCACGCCGCCTTGGGCCAGCGTTGGCGCTACGATCAGCGCCTCCTGCGCCCACGACCAGTTGTCGTTCGAGATGTCCAGGTTGCCGGCGGAAATGACTTGGCCTGCGATCTCCTTCGAATCACGCCACAGTGCGTAGGTCGAGCCATTGCCGCCGAGCAGAGCCCACACCGGGGCCAAGATAGCCACCATCAGCCCGGCTGTGCCTGCCACCCAGATGGCGCGGCGACCCGCCGCTGACCGGCTCTGGGATGCTTCTTGTTGCAGATGAGTCGAGTTTTGCTGTCTCGGGGCGGGGGCGCGCCCGCTGCCGCCCTGGGGCCGGATCGGCGCGGAGTGCCGTGGTGGGGGCGGCCCGGATGGCCGGGATGGCGGGGCTCCGGTCCGGCCCTGGTGAAGCGATGCGAGCCGGCTGAGTCCGCAGTGCGCCGCGCGCGCCGCGCGGCGCACCCCGACCCAACTCAGCTCCGCCAAGGTGGGGTTGGGGTGCGCAGGCTCCAACGCCTCGCGACGCGGTGCCACCCTCACTGCACCGTCCCCTCGATGACACAAGACCGCTGATTAATCCGGAAGTGGGTGTTTGCGGTGCCGGCCGGCGTGCCTGGTGGAGCGATCGCGTAGTTGGAGGCATTGTAGCCGGAGATGTAGCTGGGAAGAGGTGGGGTGGATACATCCTCAACTGCTGGATAGGTCCAAAACGCCGCTTGGCAGGTGTCCGTTTGTCCGCCGCCGCCCAGGTCGTCAGTCACCGTGATTGGTGTTTCCAACTGACTGTAGGCTGGGTCGTCCTCAGCGTAGACGTACCCGAAGTAGGCGACGTTGGTGATGGTGTAAAGCCAATAAACCGTGGTTCCTGAATCCAGGCGGTCACCCGCCTGGATTTCCGTGCAGTCCGCCGCCGTCTCGTTGAGGAGTTGGTCCGGCGGAATCATGTTTACGGCTGGTTCGTTCGTATGCAGGGTGACCGAGACCGTGGCAGGGGTATTCTCGCAGACGAACGCCCGTTTCGCCATCTCTGCCATGGGCTGTGTGATAGCACCCCTAGTCAGTTCGTCGGTCTCGCTCACCGGTGGCGCCGGGGTGTTGTCCATGCCGTAGCCGTTTTGTTTCAGGTGCGACGGCACGTTACCGTCTTTGTAGGTGTCGCTCCACCAAAAGGCCTCGCAGAACGCGGCCCTCAGCCGCTCCACCACGTCACCGTATTGCGGCGATCCAGCGGCCACGTAGGCGTTATAGGCGGCCCGCAATTGGAACTGCTGAAAATAAGGGGCGATAGCCATATCGTCCGAGGTGCTCGGGTAGGTCAGCAACTGAAGCCAGGGCGTGTCTGAGCACCCCTGCCAATAGGTTAGGTGCTCGTGGTCGACTCCCTCGTCGTCATAGTCGGCGCCTTCTGCGAGGTTGGCGGCCGCCAGCATCACGTGACCTGATTCCAGGTAGACCTCTTCAATCTCGAAGCGGATGTGCACCGTCACCCCCGCCGGAATGATGACCGTGTAAAGCTGGGTCAAGCGCTCATCAGGGCTGCCGGCACTGCCCGCTGTGATGGTTGCCGGGTAAAGGGGAACCGGCAGCGGATCTGGGTCTGATCCGGAGCCGATCGCACTAGTGGTTATGGTGACCGAGGCCCGCGCGCCGTAAGCGCCGGCGATGAACCGTAAGGTCCGGTCGCCGGTCTGACCCAGGGGCTGGCCGTCGGCGATCAATTCGAACCCGGCGTGTTCGTCCGCGTCGCGCTTGGCGGTTTTGTTAGGAGCCAGCCCGGAAGCAGATGGCAGGTAAAAAGCTCCGCCCAGCGTTACACCTGTCGAGATACCGGCCGCAGCGAGGCCTAGCTGGGTGTAATAGTCGCCGTTGCTATTCGAAGCAGCTTTCCCCGGAGACGCAGAGTTCCCGGAACCACCGATCATGTCACCATTGGTCCACGCCGTCGTTGCGTCGGCGACGTGCAGCCTCATGTAAACCGGCAGACCATCCACCTGGTAGACACCCGTGTAGTCGGAAACCTTGGGCTCCGCGACGGTCGCCAAGTTGTTCCAGGTCAACGCCCGCAGCGATCCCGGTTTGCGGGCTTCCGCCACCCCGCCTAGATAGTTGTCCGCACAGAAGCTGAAGGCCTGGGTGCTTGGGTCGTCTTTTTCAGCTTTGGTTGGTTGACGCGGGAAGGAGCATGGCACACCCGTGAGATGGAACCAATCCACACCAGTCCAACCGTCGCTACTCTCCGTGTCCAGCTCCATTATCCCGGCCGCGCCCGCTGTGCTTGTCAAAGGCTCTTGCACATTGACCACGATCTTCTGGTCCGGAGCTGAGGCGGTACCGACATCCACGGCGCGGGTATTGGCTTCAGACGCCCCCGGCGCAACCGCAAAAACGGCGAGCAAAGCTAAGCCTGCCAGCGAGGCGAGGCCTGCTGTGGCGCGGGACCTCATTACAAATCGCCTCCCCTACGGGGATGTCGGGTAGCTAAAGCTGGTGTGAGTTAGAAATGCACTGGAGCCTTGTTCGGTTATTGCTTGGGTCGCGAACCAGCGAAGCTCCGGCGTTCGCCGACCTCGTAGGAGTATTGCTTGGCAAGACTAGGGAAGACTTCTGGCTCGCCGCGACCCACTTAGCGCAAGACAATACATCAATATCATTCGTTAGATCAAAACGGACAGGGGAAAATGCTCCCATACGGTAAACCCGCAAGCCGACGGCGCCGCCAAGGGCACGCCGGGGCGCTTCGCCCCGAACCTCGCTGGAGCGCCCACTAGGCCGCCTGCTCCACCCGGCCTGGGGCGTGCGGCACCGGGGGAGGCGGGATCGACTCATTCTCAAGTAGGAGGATTCCCGTCCTAGCGGGTGAAAACGCCGCCGCGAGATTCATCCCCGCGCGGGGCGCGGCGCAGCCGGGCGGAACGTAAGTTGGTTAGCACAACAAGCCAACGCGCCCAAGAAAGGGAAAGAGGAATGATCAGAATCGAAGGTCTGACGAAACGGTTCGGCCAAAAGCTGGCCGTGGACCATTTGACGTTCGACGTGGAGGCCGGTCATGTCACCGGTTTCCTCGGACCGAATGGGGCCGGGAAGTCGACCACCATGCGGATGATCATGGGTCTGGACCGGCCGAGCGCCGGTGTCGCGTTGGTCAACGGTGCGCCGTTCATCAAAACCACCTCACCGTTGACCGAAGTTGGCGCCCTCCTGGACGCCAAAGCCGCGGCACCGGGCCGGTCCGGGCTCGGCCACCTATTAGCGTTGGCCGCAACCCACAAAATCCCCCGGAGACGAGTCGACGAAGTCATCGGGATGACCGGCCTCGCCGCCGTCATCACAAAACGCGTCAAGACCTATTCGTTGGGCATGAACCAGCGCCTCGGTATTGCGGCGGCGCTGCTCGGCGACCCGGGCACAGTGATCCTCGACGAGCCAGTCAACGGCCTCGACCCCGAAGGCGTCAAATGGGTGCGGCATCTGGCCAAGTCACTGGCCGCCGAAGGACGCACCGTATTTATCTCCTCACATCTGATGGCCGAAATGGCCCTGACCGCAGATCGCCTAATTGTGATTGGCCGGGGCCGCCTGATCGCTGATTCCACTGTCGCCGAACTGGTTGCCGCCAGTTCCACCGTGGCCACGCGGGTCCGCTCACCCCACGCCGGAGTCATTGCCGCGACGCTGGCCAGCCAATACGTCACGGTCAGCGCCGAAGGCCCCGAAACACTCCTGGTGCGCGGCATGGGAGTCGAAGAGATCGGCGAAAGCGCCGCCCACAACGGCTGGATCATCTTCGAGTTGACGCCAGTAACAGCCTCACTCGAAGAGGCCTACATGAAACTGACAGACACGGCCGTCGAATACCGTTCGTCCGCCCCGCAATACCAAGGAGCTGCACGATGACCGCCGCACTCGCCGCTCGCCAGGTAGCTGGAGGCACCCCACAGACTCTGGCCGCTTCGCTCGGAGGTTTTGCGGGGACCCCACGTCGGCAAGACTCGGCTCAAGTGCAAGAGCCTCAGCCTCCTAGTGGGTCTAGTGGGGCTGGCAGTCGGGGCCGCCCGCGCTACCACCTGAGCTTTCGTGGAGCGGTCGGCGCCGAATGGGTCAAACTCCGCACCGTCCGCTTTACCTGGATCAACACAATCATCCAGGTGGTGGTGGGGCCGGGCACGGCGGCACTCCTCGCCCTGGTTGCCTTACGGGCCGTCCAAGACGGCTACGCCGCCGGGCCGGGCTCATATGACACCTGGTCCGGTGCGGTGCTGGCGAACCAGGGTCCGGCTCTGGTCGGCACCGTCACCGCGCTGGTCTTAGGCGTCCTCATGGTCACCAGTGAGTATTCGAGCGGATCAATCAAGGTGAGCCTCAGTGCCGATCCCCGGCGGGGGCAGGTGTTCGGGGCGAAAGTAGTCGGGATTGTCGGTGTGGTAGCCGCGATCGGCGTGGCGTCCGTGGCCTTCTCGCTGGTCGTTGTCAAACTTGTCCTAGGGTCCGGCCTGATCCCGGCCGAACTCAACGCCGAAGCCATCAAAGCCATGATCGGAGTGGTGATCTACCTGATCGCAGTCGCTTTGATCGGCTTGGGCATGGGCTTCGCCCTGCGGTCTTCTGCCGGAGCGGTCACGCTAGGGCTTGGTCTGTTCTTTGTCCTAGACCTGGCGCTCCAGATCGGTGCGTCCGCCAGTCGCGTGATCGAGATCATCCAAGAACTGCTGCCAGTCAACGCCGGGATGCTGCTCTGGGGCGGTCCCAGTGCATCCCAGGGCGCCGTGATCACCGGCTATGGGAGCGGGCTCGGCATCTTGGCGGCCTGGGTGGTACTTGCCCTTGGAAGCGGATATTTAGTCTTGCGCTCGCGTGATGCGTAGAGCGCTCTAGTTCCCCCGCCCTGATCGGTGCGGCGCTGCGCGGCAGCGGATCACTGCCTCGTTGCCGTGCAGCGCCGCCGATCAGGAGGATGCGCGAACTACCAAAGAACCTGCCGCGCCGCCGTGAGGCGGCCAGCGGTTGGTCCCAGCACTTGGCTGAGCCCTTTGGGCCCGGCCGGCGGGACGCTGGGAAAGCTAGGACGGTGTTGAACAACACCGTCCGGCCGTGTTGACGCAGGGCAGCGGTACGCTGACCAGCGGAAACGCGGAAGGCAAGCGCGGGTCTGGCCTAGGAATCCGGTTTATTCACCGGGTTCCTAGGCCCGGATCCAGGCGAAATAGACGCCGGCCGATGGCGTTCCCGTGGAGGGCGGGGGCGTCATCGTCCGGCGGAACCTAAATCTTATTGTCACTGCCAGCTAGATCAAACTGAGGAGTTTTCGATGTCCACCGCTTATCCTGCTTACGGCGCACCACGGGCGCTGCCAGCCGTGCACCGCCCGCCCTACCGGCTGAGCTTCGCCGGCGCGCTGGCTGGTGAATGGGTCAAGCTGCGCACCATGCGTTTTACCTGGTGGAGCACCGTTATCTTGGTGGTTGCGTCGGTTGGGCTGGCCGCGATGCTGGCGTTGTCAGCGGCGGGGTGGGTGCACAGCGGTGTCGCTGGCGCCGCCGAGTTCGAGGGCTGGCGCGGTGTGGTCCGCGTCAACCAGGCCCCCGCCCTGATCGGCACTGTGATCGCGTTGGTGCTTGGCGTGCTGGCTGTGACCAGCGAATACTCCAGTAGTTCCATCAAGGCGGCGCTGACCGCCACCCCGCGCCGGGGTCAGCTCTTTGTGGCCAAGGCCCTTGCCGTCGCCCTCGTGGTGGGTGTGGCCGGAGCCGTGTCCGTGGCGCTGGCGCTGCTCGTCAATTCTGCGATCCTCCGGGGCGTCGGCGTGGACGGGTCCATGGAGGCAGCCGGTTGGCTGGCTGCCGGTGGAGTTGTTGTTTTTCTGGTCGCGGTGGCCCTGGTCGGTGTTGGACTGGGGTTCTTGCTCCGGTCTTCGGCTGGGGGGATTGCCTTGGGGCTGGCCCTGTTCCTGGCGATCAACATGATGGCCGGGTTCCTGGCCACTGTTAGCCCCCTGGCTGGCGCGCTCTGGGACATCACCCCTTCAGCCGCCGGATCAGTGCTGTGGGGCGGGCCTGCGCTGGGGGACAGCGTCCTGGGCAGCCATGGGGCTGCCGCCGCTGTCCTGGGCGTTTGGGTGCTCGCTGCGCTCGGCGCCGGGTTCATGGTGTTCCGCTCGCGCGATGCGTGACGTGTGCTGATTGATCCGGGTCGGGTCGGGGCGTGTCGGGGGCGCTCCGACCCGACCTGTGCCAGCCGGTGCGTGCCGGGGCGGGTTGGGGGCGCTCCGACCCTGTGCGGGCGGTGTGCTGAGTGATCCGGGTTGGGTCGGGGCGGGTTGGGGGCGCTCCGACCCAGACCTGTGCCAGCCGATCCATGCCGGTGCGTGTCGGGGGTGACGGGCGCGGCTGGGCGGCGTGGGCGGCATCGGGCGGCGGGTCGGGCTATGTTTGTGGCGGAGGGCGGCGCTGGTGGCCGTCCGGGCCTGGCAGGCGGAAAGGGGGAGCGCGATGGCGCGGGGGGGAAGAACGCGGCGCGGCGGGCTGGTCCCACGCGGGGGGCGGGGAAACGCGCCGGGAAACGGTGAAGTCGGCGCGGCACGGGAGCAGTCACGGGAGCCGTTGCGGGAGCCATTGCGCGAGCCGTCGCGGGAGTCGTTGCGGGAGCCGTTGCAGATGCAGCCCCATAAACCGCCGCAGATTCCGCAGCCGGGGCCCTTCCGGCGCTACGCGGAAAACCATCCCCTTTTGATGGATTGGCTGGTCGCGGGCGGCTTCGCGTTGATCTACCTGGTCAACCTCGTCGTGATCATGATCAACCCGCAGGGCTACGTCGCCGCCAGGGCCGAGGGCTACACCGCCGTGATCCGCCCGCTGTACCTGGACAACGTCGGGGTCACGGTGGGCCTGGTGGTGGCGATGGGCGTCTCGGGGACGGTGGCGCTCCTCGCGTGGCGGCGCACCCATCCGGTCTGGTTGGCGGTGTTTGCGCTGGCCAGCGACTGTGCTCTGGCGCCGCTGAGTGGCTCACCGGACGCGGTGCTCGCCCTGATTGCTCTGTTCACGGTGGCGCAGCGGTGCAGCGCGCGGGCAATGTGGATCAGCGGCACCGTCTGGATCTTGGGCACGTTCGCGTGCGAGGGGGTGTTCGGCCACCAACCGGACGGCCCGTTCAGCGCGTCCAATTTCGCGGAAGCGATCGCATTGTCGCTGGTAGTCAGCGTATTTGCGCACGTCGGAGCGCGGCGGCGCTATATCGGGGCGTTGGTGGAGACGGCTGAGGCGCTCGCCCAGGAACGCGATCAGCGGGCCCAAGTCGCGGTGGCGCGGGAGCGGGAGCGGATTTCTCGGGAGATGCACGATGTCGTCGCCCATTCGATTGCCGTCATGGTTACGTTGTCCGATGGCGCCCAGGCACTGATCGAAAAAGACCCCGCTCAGGCATGCATCGCGTTGGAACGGGTCTCGGAGACCGGCCGGCACGCCGTCTCCGACATGCGGCGACTCTTGGCGTTGTTTGGGCCCGGCGCGGAGTTGGGGCCTCAGCCCGGGGTGGCGGACCTGGTACCGCTGGTCGAATCGTTCAGGGAATCGGGTCTGCCTGTTCAACTGGAGCTGGCGGCGGGCACGCCTGATGATCCGGCCTTGGGCTTGGCCATCTACCGGACCGTCCAAGAATCCTTGACCAATGTGCTGCGCCACGCGCCTAGCGCGCCTTGGGTCGAGGTGAAGATCACCGAACCCGCGCCGGATCAGCGCACGGTGCTGATCCAAAACGGGCCGCCAGCTACCCCCGACCCCGCTAAACCGTGGGACGGTTCCGGGCAGGGTATTGTCGGTATGCGACAACGCGTCGAAGTGTTCGGCGGCACTCTCCAAGCCGGTCCCACCGAGGATGGCGGTTGGGCAGTGGGGGCCACGTTGAAGGAGGCATGAGTGGGTATCAAGGTGCTCCTGGTGGATGACCAGCCGCTGATGCGCATGGGATTTTCGATGGTCCTGGCAGCCGAAGACGACATGACTGTAGTGGGCGAAGCGTCCGATGGCGCCGCCGCCCTGCGCCAGGTGGCCGCCCTAGAACCCGATGTGGTGTTGATGGATGTCCGGATGGGCACCATGGACGGGATCGAGGCGACCCGCCGGATTGTTGCTGATTACCCCGCCACTAAAGTGATTCTGTTGACCACCTTCGATTTAGACGAATATGCGTTCGCCGGACTGAAGGCTGGCGCCAGCGGCTTCTTACTAAAGGATGTGCGCCCCGCCGAACTGGTCCAAGCGATCCGGTCGGTTTATTCCGGTGAAGCGGCCGTTTCTCCCAGAGTGACCAAGCGCATGCTGGAACTGTTCGCTCCCCGCCTGCCCGCTCCCGGATCAGCCCAAGGTGATGGGCCATACAACCAGGAAGTTATAGACCAGGAAATGGCCAGTTTGACCGCCAAAGAGCGGGGGGTGTTCGATCTGCTGGCCTTGGGCCTAACCAATGCTGAGATCGCCGACCGGTTGTTTGTGTCCGAGACAACTGTCAAAACCCACGTCGGAGCCGTCCTGAAAAAACTGGGTCTGCGTGACCGCGTCCACGTCGTGGTCTATGCCTACGAAACTGGCCTGATCACCCCCGGCGAAGCCAACATCTAGCGGCATCCCACAAACTCTGGCCGCTTCGCTCCGAGATTCTGCGGGGACCCCGAAACCCACCCCACAAACTCTCGCCGCTTCGCTCCGAGATTTTGCGGGGACCCCGAGTCGGCGAAGCTCGGCTCAGGTGCCCTGGGCCGGCCCCGGGCCCGCAGTTCGCAAGAACGGGCTCTTGGGCGGCCCGGCGTGCGCACTCTCGGAGTTGATCCCCGGACGAGTCGCCCCCGGCCCGGGCGCCCCGGCGTGCCCGCCACCCCGGGGCTGTCGCGGGCGGATTCACGCCGCCGTTGGCGGCGCCAAAGCACCGGCTTGCGCGGAAATGCTGATTCGTGGCTGAAGTTAGCAGTCAGCCAGGGTAGTTTGAGTTCATGGTTAGGTACACCGCAGGTGCTCGGTCGGGCCGCAAAAGCGGACCGACCCCGACAAACCTGATTGCCGTCACGCCGGCGGTGACCATCCGGTCAACTGCGGTTTCCGAGATGGACAACAACATCTACCTGCTCACTTCGGTTTCCTCGGGCGACCAGTTGCTGATCGATGCCGCTGATGACATGGCCGCGATCGGCCAGTTATTGCGCGCGGCTGGCAAAGACGCGGCCGCGCCTGTGCTGCGCGTCATCATCACCACGCATTCGCACACCGACCACACCCGGGCGCTCCGGGCGTTGGCGACAGCCACCGAAGCCACCGTTTTAGCAGGTCAGGACGATGCCGTCGCCATCGAACAGCAGACCGGCATACCCGTCAAGCGGGGTCTGCTCCACGGGGACAAGGTCAGCGTGGATGGAGTGGCGCTGGATGTGATTGGCCTGCGGGGGCACACGCCGGGCTCCATCGCGCTGGCGTATGCCGTCGACAACGAGCCGGTGCATTTGTTCACCGGGGATTCGCTGTTCCCCGGCGGTGTGGGTAACA
>JAITJY010000289.1 GCA_031278675.1 Bifidobacteriaceae bacterium | reverse complement strand
AATAGTTGTCAACGCTGGAATCCCCCTGGTGGACGGCCTGGGCGAGGCGGTCATGGGCTTCGCCGAAGGCCGCCCGGTGCGCGTCAACTTGGCTAACGGCGAGGTCCGCCAAAGCGGGCGCGAGCCGGTGCGCGGCGAAGTCCAAACCGTCGAGAGCGTCGCCTTGGCGCTCGCGGCCGCGCGGGAAGGCCTATCGGAGCAGATCGCGGCCTTCGCCGCCAACACCATGGAGTACCTCGAATCCGAAGCCGACCAATTCCTCGACCGGCAATCGATCCCCGACATCCACACCGATATGACCGGCTGCACGGCGCTGATTGTGGTCCGGGGCTACCACTACCGGGAAGACCTGAACATTCTGCGGGGCTTTGTGCGGGAAAAACGGCCGGTCATCATCGCGGTGGACGGCGGCGCCGACGCGGTCCTCGAGGCCGGGCTGAAGCCGACCTTGATCGTCGGCGACATGGATTCGGTCTCCGATACGGCTCTCAGGTCCGGGGCTGAACTAGTGGTCCACGCGTACCGCGATGGGCTGGCCCCCGGCGCGGCCCGGCTCGACGCGTTGGGCTTGCCCTATACCGTGTTGCCGCTGGCCGGCACCTCGGAGGACATGGCCATGATCGTGGCGGATGACAAGGGCGCCGAGTTGATTGTCGCGGTCGGCACCCACATGACGCTCCAAGAGTTCTTGGACAAGGGCCGGGCGGGGATGGCCTCGACGTTCCTGACCCGCCTGCGGGTGGGCAGCAAACTGGTCGATGCGAAGGGAGTCTCCCGGCTCTACCGGCGCGGGGTGTCCAACTGGCAGCTAACCGCGCTCGTGGTGGCCGGCTTGGTCGCTTTGACCGCCGCACTGGCTTCGACCGCCTCAGGACAAACCCTGTTGGGGTTGTTCGGCGCCTTTTTCGATGATATTTGGGCCTGGATCGGGAGGCTGTTTGGCTGATGATCAACTTCCGCTACCACGTTGTGTCCCTGGTCGCAGTCTTCCTAGCGCTGGCCGTGGGGATTGTGTTGGGCGCCGGTCCCTTGCAAGGACCGATCGGGTCCTCGCTGGCTGACCAGGTCAGTTCTTTGCGCGATGACCGTGATGCATTGCGCGCCGAACTTGAGGCCGCCCAGGATCGCGGTTCTTATGCCGATTCCGAGTTGGCGGCCCTGGCCCCTGTGGCGCTTGAGGGGATGTTGACCGACCGGCGTCTCGCCGTGATCCAACTTGGGTCGGAACTGGACCAGCGCGTCGAGGCCTTGCGCACCGATCTGGCCGCCGCTGGGGGCGTCTTGGCCGCCGAGGTCAAGCTTGAGACCGGTTTTACCAGCGACGATGCCGCCGACCGTGACCGTTTGGCCGCCGCCTTGACCCCGCTGCTCGGCACCAGCGGGACCGCCCGGACCGATTCCGCCGCGACCATTACCGCCGCCGTGGGCGTCGTGTTGAACGGGCACCTCCCTAAGGGAGGGGACGATGCCGCTGGGACCGGCACCGGCGCAGGTGGCGGTGACGGTGCTGGTAGCGGCGCTGGTGACGGTGCTGGTAGCGGCGCTGGTAGCGGTGCTGGTGACGGTGCTGGTAGCGGCGCTGGTAGCGGCGCTGGTGACGGCGCTGGTAGCGGTGCTGGTAGCGGCGCCACCGAGGGCTTGGCGGATGAGGGGGAAGACGGCATCGGGCAAGGCGATCCGGCAGACTCGCCGAGCGGGACGGACGGGCCTGGCCCCGACCAAGGAGGGGGCGATCCGGCCCGGCCGTTGGACGCCGACGCGACGGCTATTTGGGAGGTGCTGGAGGGCTCGAAGCTCGTGTCCGGGGTGGTCACCGAGGGTGCGGATGTGGTGATTGTGCTGGCCGGGCCGTACTATTTGGATCCGGCGGCGGTGATCCCGGAGGATGTCACCCCGGCGCGCCACGCACACAGCCTGACGCTGGTCAAGGGCCTGACCGCTGCGGGCTTGCCGACCGTGGTCAGTGGCCCGGACCAGGTGGCGAGCGATCTGGTCCACGCCCTGGCGCAAGACCCGCAACTGGGTGGGGCGCTGTCCCGGGTGATTGCGCCGCTGCCTGGGGCTGAGGCGATCGTGGTGGCGTGGGCGGCGGCCGCCGAACTGAACGGCGTCCATGGGGTCTATGGCCTGGTGGACGGCCACATGGTGCTCCCCGAGCGAACTCCGGCACCGTTCGAGCCGCCCGTTCCCAAGACCGACCCAACGGCCCCTGGCGGGGAATCAACCCCGGGCGGGGAATCAACCCCGGGCGGGGGATCAACACCGGGCGGGGAATCCGGCACCGCCGGGGTGGAACCGGAAGGCGGGGCGGGGCCGACTCCGGATGCGGCCCCGGATGCTGGATCCAGGCCAAGAGCGGGCGGGGAGGGATCATGGCTGGTGTGATCAGACGCCTCGCCTTCGCTGGGGCCGCGAACGCGGCCGCGCGGGCAGTGCTCCGGGAGGCCGCCGCCTCACCCCGGGACGCCGCCGCCTCACCCCGGGGCGCCCTGCCGCCTGGCGCCTGGCTACGCGCTAACTATCGCGGCCGCGAGGTTGACCTGCGGGGCGGGCTGGCGCTTGGATCAGGGCTCATTGTCTCGGCGCTGGGTTTGACGCGGCGCGGTAAGCACCGGGCAGGCGCCGAGGCGAACTTGGCGCGCAGCCTGGGCGCGGCCGGCGCCATTGGTGTGGCCACCGTGGCCGGACTGGTTGATGACATGGCCCAAGACACTGTTCACCGGGGCCTGGCTGGTCATCTCGGCGAATTGAAGCGCGGCCGGGTCACCACCGGGTTGGCGAAGCTGGTGACAATCACAACGGGGGCGGCGGTGTTCGCCGGCCTCAACCAATTCGCGGCGCGTTCGCCAGGGCCGGACGCCGGCTGGCCGCGCACCTCCACGGCCGGCGCGCTGTGGCGGGCTGGAGTGGACACAGTGCTCGTGGCGGGCGCAGCGAACTTGGCGAACCTCCTGGATCTGCGTCCTGGCCGGGCGCTCAAGGCGGCGCTGGTCCCAGGGGCGCTGTTGGCCGCCGGAGGCGGCCCGGGTGCCGACCTGGCCGCAGGGACAGTCGGCGCGATCACAGCCGTTGCCCCCGGCGACCTCGACGAACGCACCATGTTGGGCGACTCGGGAGCGAACGCCTTAGGCGCGGCCATCGGGATAGCCGCCGTCCGCAGCCTGCGTCCAGGCGGCCGCTGCCTGGCGGCCGCCCTCGTCAGCGGACTGATCCTCGCCTCCGAGAAGATCTCGTTTTCGAAGGTGATCGCGACACATCCGTTACTCGCCCGCCTCGACGCCCTGGGGCGCCTGGAGTGAACCGGTTTACCGGGCTCGCCGGAGGCGCCGCTCTGTTTGGTGGTGTGACCATCCTGGCCCGCTTGGCTGGCTTCGCCCGGTGGGGGGTGTTTTCCGGTGCGGTCGGGTCGACTGCCACCGGTTCGGCTTACACTGCGGCCAACGCGTTGCCGAACGTGTTGTTCGAAGTGGCCGCCGGCGGAGCCCTGGCCGCGATCGCGGTCCCACTGCTTGCTGGACCCCTCGCGGAGGGGCAGGTGGAGCGGGCGTCGCGGACGGCATCGTGCTTGATGACCTGGGCGGTCACGGTGCTGGTGCCGCTCGCGGGCGTCTTGGCTCTCGCGGCCACCCCGCTCGCTGAAGCGTTGCTGGACGGGGCGGTGGAGCGCGCGCGCCCCGGCTCGACGGCGCTGGCGGCGGACTTGATCAGGCTTTTTGCGCTGCAGGTGCCGCTGTATGGGATTGGCGTGGTGGCGAGCGGGGTGTTGCAGGCGGCCAAGCGGTTGTTTTGGCCAGCGTTTGCGCCGTTCGCCTCGTCGGTGGCGGTGATCGGTGTTTACCTGGCGTTTTGGTGGGCGGCGGGTGGTCACCAAGACGCGCCCCGCCGCCTTAGCGCCGATGCCGTCCACCTCCTCGGTTGGGGCACCACCGCCGGGGTGGCGGTCCTGACGTTGCCGCTGCTGATCCCGGTGGCGCGCTTGGGGATCCGCTGGCGCCCAACCTACCGCTTCGAGGCGGGCGAGCGGCGGCGGGCCGCCTCTTTGGCCGGGTCTGGGATCGGTGCGCTGCTGGCGCAGCAGGCGGCGACCCTCGCGGTGGTCGCCGTGGCGGGCTGGATTGGCGGGTCCGGCGCGCTGCCGACCTTCAACTATGCGCAGGCCGTCTACCAGTTGCCTTATGCCGTGTTGGCGGTGCCCCTGGCGATGTCCGCCTATCCGCACATCGCCGAATGGGCCGCCGCGGGGCGCCGGGACGCACTAATCGGGGGGGTGGCCGGCACCACGCGGGTGGTGTTCGCCGTCTCTGCGGGCGGTGCAGCCCTGCTGGTAGCAGCGGCTCCAGGCGTACAAGTGTTGTTCAATGCGATTGACCATTCCGGGAATGCCGCCGGCCTGGGAGGAGCGGTGACCTGGTTTGCTCCGGGACTCTTAGGCTATGGCCTGATGGCGCATCTGCAGCGGGTCTTGTTCGCGGTCTGCCTGGACCGCGTGGCCGCGCGCGCGAGCGCCGCAGGCTGGTTGGTGGCGGCCGGGTGTGGGACCGTGTTTGCCCTGGCCGGGCCGGGTGGGGCGGCGCCAACAGTGGCCGGGCTGGCGGGCGGGATCAGCGCCGGGATGCTGGTGGCCGGCGCTGGATTACTGCGTGGTATCTGGAAAGCTCTAGGGCCGGGCGCCCTCGCGGGCTTCGCCCGCAGCGCCACCGTGGCCCTGGTGGCTGCGCTCATTGCGGGCGGACTCGGGCGCCTAGTCACCGAAGCGGTCCTGGACCTGGTGATCAGCGCCCTAGCCGGCGCTGCGCCCAGCGGCGTGGCCGGGGCCCTGACCGGAGCCGGCGCTGCGGCCGCAGGCCTGGCCGTGGTCGCGGGCGTAGCCGCCAGCGCAGTCTGGCTGGCCGACCGGTCCCTCCTGGGGGCGCTCCCCGGGCCGTCCGGCCCGTAACCCCGCCAGCACCCCGCACTGCGGCCGCCCCGGCGCGCGGCCCGGCTGCCGGCCCAATCCGCCCGGCGCCCGCCCCAATCCGCCCCGGCGCGCACCAGATCGCCAACGCCCTGCGCGAAACGCCGCGCCAACGCGGCCCAAAGCGCCCCGGCGGTCGGTAGACTAGAAGTCCGTGATGCAACGCGCGAGCCTGCACGGTCAGGTGCCCCTCAAAGTCCAGCACATCTTCGTTACCGGGGGCGTCGCGTCTTCGCTGGGTAAGGGGCTGACGGCATCGTCGCTGGGGCAACTCCTGCGGTCACGGGGCTTGACGGTGACGATGCAGAAACTCGACCCCTACCTCAACGTTGACCCGGGCACCATGAACCCGTTCCAGCACGGCGAGGTCTTCGTGACGGACGATGGCGCCGAAACAGACCTCGACATAGGCCACTACGAGCGGTTCCTGGATGTGCCGCTCTCGGCGGCGGCGAACGTGACCACCGGGCAGGTCTACTCGACGGTGATCGCCAAGGAACGCCGCGGAGAATACCTCGGGGACACAGTTCAGGTGATCCCGCACATCACCGACGAGATCAAGGCCCGGATGCGCGCCCAAGAGGCCGATGGCGTCGATGTGATCATCACCGAGATCGGCGGAACAGTCGGGGATATCGAATCGCTGCCGTTCATTGAGGCGGCCCGTCAGGTCCGTCAGGAAGTTGGACGCGGCAACTGCTTCTTCTGCCATGTTTCGTTGGTGCCGTTCATCGGGCCGTCGAAGGAACTCAAGACCAAACCAACCCAGCATTCGGTGGCGGCGCTGCGCAACATTGGTATCCAGCCGGATGCGATTGTGTGCCGGGCGGACCGGGAACTGCCCGAATCGATCCGCAACAAGATTGCCCTGATGTGCGATGTCGACAAACAAGCGGTTGTGACCTGCGCGGATGCGGCATCGATCTACGACATTCCGAAGGTGTTGCATGCGGGCGGGTTGGATGCGTACGTGATCCAGCGGCTGGGGCTGCCGTTCCGGGATGTGGACTGGAGCACCTGGGGGAGGTTGTTGGACCGGGTACACAATCCGCGCCATGAGGTGACCATTGCGCTGGTCGGGAAGTACATTGACCTGCCGGATGCGTACCTGTCGGTGGCTGAGGCGCTCCGCGCCGCCGGTTTCCACCATGGCGCGCGGGTCAATATCCGCTGGGTTGCATCCGACACCTGCGAGACGCCGAGTGGCGCCCGCGAGCATTTGGCGGATGTTGATGGGATAGTGGTGCCGGGCGGATTCGGGGTCCGTGGGATCGAAGGTAAGCTCGGCGCACTGAAGTTCACCCGGGAGAACGGCATCCCGTCGCTTGGGCTTTGCCTTGGCCTGCAATGTATGGTGATCGAATTCGCGCGGCATGTGCTGGGGCTGACGGAGGCGTCATCGTCCGAATTTGACCCGGCGACGCCTGACCCGGTGGTGGCGACCATGGCGGAGCAACGCGCCATTGTGCAGGGGGAAGGTGACCTGGGCGGCACCATGCGCCTGGGTGCCTATGCGGCGGAGCTGGTGCCGGATTCGCTGGTGGCGCGCGCGTACGGGACGAGTCGCGTCGCGGAGCGCCACCGTCACCGTTACGAGGTCAACAACTCTTACCGCGCCCGGCTTGAGGAAGCGGGTTTGCTGGTCAGCGGCCTGTCGCCGGATCGTGAACTGGTCGAGTTTGTCGAGTTGGACACCGCCCTGCATCCCTATTACGTCGGCACGCAGGCACATCCCGAGTTCAAGTCGCGCCCCACCCGCGCGCATCCGCTGTTCGCGGGCTTGGTGGGGGCCGCGTTGGCCCGCCAGGCGGAGAGTCGTCTTTTGGAGGTCGATGCCGTAGTCCCGGCCGCCGTTTCGGGGCCTGTTTCGGGGGCTGACGCGAGCGGTGTTTCGGGGCCTGGCGCGAGCGGTGTTTCGGGGCCTGTTTCGGGGGCTGGCGCGAGCGGTGTTTCGGGGCCTGTTCCGGGGGCCCTGGTCGGCGCTGCGGCAGACGCGGAGGGGTGAGGCGGTGAGCTTGGGTCTGCCCGGCGCTGGCCGTCGGTCGGTACCGCTGCCTGCTGCGCCCGGGAGTCTCGAGGTAGGCGAGGCGCCGGCTGCGGCCGCAGGTGTGGCGGACCGGGCTGTCGAGTATCGCGTGGCGTCCTCCGAGGTAGTGTTCCATGGGCGCATCTGGGACGTCTTAGCAGATCAGGTGGTGTTACCGGATGGGGTGAAGGTGGTGCGGGAGTACATCACGCACCCCGGCGCGGCGGCGGTTATTGCGGTGGATGACGCTGGCCGGGTGTTGTTGCAGCGCCAGTACCGTCATCCGGTGCGGGCGGAGTTGTGGGAACCACCGGCGGGTTTGCTGGATGTGGCAGGGGAGGCGCCGGCGCTCACCGCGCGGCGGGAGTTGGCCGAAGAGGCGGATTTGGAAGCGGCTGACTGGCGGCACTTGTTGACGTTCGACTCGACGCCGGGCGGGACCTCCGAGGTGATTCATGTGTTCCTGGCGCGGGGTTTGACGAAGGTGGCGGCGGATCGCCGGTTTGTGCGGGAAGACGAGGAAGCACATTTGGTCCCGGTCTGGTTGGACTTGGATGAGGCCTGTGACCTGGCGATGGCTGGGTCGCTCCGCTCCCCAACGGCGGTTGTTGGTGTGCTGGCGGCGGCG
>JAITJY010000231.1 GCA_031278675.1 Bifidobacteriaceae bacterium | reverse complement strand
CTGGCCCGCAAACACGGCCTGAGCAGCTATGACGCGGCCTACTTGAGCTTGGCTCTGGCCCTGGGCTCGGAACTCGCCACCCTGGACCAGCCCCTCGCCCGGGCAGCGCGGACCGAAGGCCTGGCCGCGCCAGGCGAGCCGGCCTAGCGTTGCGTTGGGTAAATAGTTGACGGGTTGGGTGTGTTTGCGATAATGGGGTGTGCCTAACAGACCGGCTCCGGCGCTGGTGTTGCCGGACAGCGACCGGGAGGTTTTGGAGAAGACCGTCCGTTCGGCGAGCGTGCGGGCGGAGGCGGCGAAGAGGGCCCGGATTGTGCTGATGGCTGCGGACGGGGTGGCGAACAGCCGGGCCGCCGAGGTGGCGGGCTGTTCGGTGAACACGGTCAAGGCGTGGCGGGCCAGGTACCTGGCGGAGGGCCTGGCTGGTTTGGAGGACCGGGCCAGGCCGGGCCGGCCCCGGGTGGTGGACCGCGCCAAGGTGGTCTATGAGACGCTCAGGCCGCCGCCAAAGTCTTATGGCATCTCGCACTGGTCGACCAGGGCGTTGGGCAAGAAACTGGGGATCTCCAACGCCGAGGTGGCGGCGGTCTGGAAGGAGTTCGGGGTCCAGCCCCGCCGGCGGGGCGCGTTCAAGTTCTCTACCGACCCGGAACTGGAAACCCAAGTCGTCGACGTGGTCGGGCTCTACCTGGACCCGCCCGCAGACGCCATCGTCCTCTCCATAGACGTCAAGCCCCAGATCCAGGCGCTGGACCCGACCGCGCCGCTGCTAGCGACGAGCCCGGGAAAAACCGAGCGCGGCAGCCCCGGCCACACGCGCCACCCCACCACCACGCTGATCGCCGCGCTGAACACCGCCACCAGGAAACTCACCTCCCCCGTCCAGCCTCGCCACGGCGCCACAGAGTTCCTCGCGTTCCTCAAACAAGTCGCCCGCGCCCACCCCGAAGGCGACCTCCACCTGGTCACCGACAACTACTCGACCCACAAACAAAAAGACGTCCAAGCGTGGCTCGCCGCAAACCCCCGCATCCACGTCCACTTCACCCCGAGTCACGCTTCCTGGCTCAACCAGGTCGAGATCTTCTTCGGGATTGTCCAACGTCAATCCCTCAAACGCGGCGTCTTCAAGTCCGTCCAACAACTCAACCAAGCACTCAGACGGTTCGTCGACCACTACAACAAAGACTGCCAGCCATTCAAATGGACCAAAACCGCCCCACAAGTCCTCCCGCTAACAAACCATCAACAACTAACCTAACGCAACACCAGGTTCTCACCAAGACTTCCGCCCGGTAAGGATCCGTCACACGGAACGGGCGCCAACAAGCCGGCCCGGCTCAACTCAACGACAGGACAGGACAGGATCATGGTTGACACTCAACAGAGTCGGCTGTTCACACTTGTTCGGAAACGAGCATTGGCCATCCTCGGTCTGAGCCTGTTTTGGGCATGGACTTCGGCGTCCTTTTACTGCTTGCATCTGCTACCCCAATCGGATGGCGCGGCTCGGCACGCTCGCGATATCTGGATCTGGACATCATGGGCTCAGGCGCTAACCTTTCTATTGGCCGCCGCGCTGTCGCGATCTGCGCAGAGTCTTCTTCGCCGACAGCACAGTCTCTCAATCACTACGGCGATCGCGGCCATTGGAACGGCCCTCATTCCGTTCAGTTCGCTTCTGGCAGATACCAACGGCGTTCTTGCTCTCTATGCCGGACTCGCGGGCGCCGCCCTGACGGGCTGCGCCGGCGCGTGTCTGGTCCTGATATGGGCGGACGAGCTGTGCAGACTCGGCGAGCAAATGGCCGTGCTGACGATGAACTGTGCGCTCATTACATCAGCTATTTTCTACTTCGCAGTGGGAGCTCTGCCGCCTACCCTCGCTATTGCCGGCACCGTCGCCTTGCCGATTATTTCTGGCATCATGCTGGCCTGCCTGAAAGCCAAACAGCCCCATCCGCGCAACATGGTGGCTGGCTCCGACCGACAAAAGAAGCACTCCAAGAAGGTCATATTGCCGCTCGCGGTGGCCTTTCTCTGCGCTGTTATGGGAGAGGTCTTCCGGAATCTCATAACATCAGTGCTTGACGACGCGGGTTTCCGGAAAATGGGCGGTCTCTATGTGGCCGGTGGTTCAATAGGGGTGGTGCTTCTATCAGCGATGCTCTGGGCGCTTACCCAAAATGGAGACGGAGCGGCGCCAGGCTTGCTCAAGCGCGAAGGGCTGGCGATGCGCACAGTTCTGCTCACAATGGTTCTTGGCCTTGCGATTACCGCCCTATTCGATGCCTCTCTCTTCCTGGGGTACGGCTTCTTCTGCGCGGCGTTTTGCTGTTTGCGTGCGCTGTCGTGGATGTACTCAGTTCGCATCGTCACTCTAAACCACTCCTCAGTCCCCCTGATTTTCGGCGTTAGCATGGCCTGTTTCTCGTTGCCAGTGGCGCTCAGTGCTTCGGTTATGCCGCGACTGACCTCGGCGATTGCCAACAGCGTGATCCCGTGGGCATCTGTGATCATGGTGGCGATCACACTGCTGTTCCTCTTGGCCGTCTTTGTCTTGGATCCGAAGGACGTGTCGACGAACTGGGGACTGACGCCGTCCCCGAACCGCCGGAACCTGACTTCGCAGGACCAAGAGCCTGTCCGCCACTTCCTGAGGCAAGAGCGGGGGCTAACCGAGCGCGAACTGGAGGTGGCGCTGCTGCTGGGAAAGGGGCGAAGTTTACCTTTCATTCAGAGGGAGTTGCACATTGCCGAGGGAACGGCTTCGACGCACCTGAGGCACATTTACCAGAAGCTCGGCGTCCACAACCGGCAGGAACTCATCACCGCATTAGAGACTGCCGCTAATGGTCAGCCGGAGGTTGGTGACCAGCGACTTCGCAGGTGACGGCCGTGATGCGGTCCTACCTGCCTGGTGACAGGAACGCCCTGCGGAAGGCTTTCCGCAGCGACCGCGTCAGGGCGCGGGGCAACTGGGGTAGCTTCGCTAGCATTCGCGACTGAGACAGTCATGGGACTGGGACTCTTCTCTCCCCAACGGATGGGTTCTACGTGTCGGCTATTGGACCATTCGGGCTGGGAAAGGCCAGCGAACAGGGACCGTCATATGTTTCCTGTTATGCGACGACAAGGAGAATCATAGGTTTTGGCGGATGCCAAGGGGTGAGTTCCCGCTTAGTGTCAGTGAACATTGCTGGGCAAGCGCGCAGCGTTGCGGGTTAGTGTCTTCGGCCAAGAACGGGCCGAAAGCCCTCGGTGGGAAAGGAAGCTCATGTCGGAAAGCCATGACGGAAAGTTCGTGCTGTCGCGGAGGCAGTTCATGGGGTTTGGCTCGGCGGCCGCTGCGGTGACTATGGCCTCTGTAAGTGGCTGCAGCCCCGCCGAGGCGCCAAGTGAGAACGGAAGTACGGTAGAGGCCGAGACCAAGTGTCCCGGCGTCGGATCGTCGGCCTGGATCGGCGAGGACCCAGAAATCGCCGAGGAGGACATCTCGGCTGCGGTGAACACCGATGTGATTGTCGTGGGCTGCGGCATCGCCGGGTCTGTTGCGGCAGCAGCTGCATTGGACTCGGGTGCGAGCGTCACGGTCTTGGACAAGGGTGTCACCAATCACATCGGGGGCCCGGCCTGCTCCATGCTGAATTCGAAGTTCCAACTTGATCAGGGTCTTGACCAGTACGATCCCATTCAGATGCTTTATGAGCTTGTGCGGCAGTCTAATTTTACGGCCAACACATCCTTAGTCGCACTCTGGGCCTTCCACAGCGGCGAGGTCCTCGATTGGCTGATCGAGCACGTCATCAAGCCCGACCCGACAGGCGGCGGCCAGTTGGACAAGCCGGTCTACGTGACCGCGTTCAGAGAACAGTCACCAGATCCCGAGATTTGCCTGTTTCGCAATACTGGCGTCTACTTTGGCACCCAAGACGTCCCGTCAAACATGGGTGACTGGCTCACGTTACTGCACCACTTCATCACGGCCAACGGCGGGGACATCCGTTTCCAAATGAAGGTCGTGAAGATCCTCCAAGACGACACTGGGAACGTCGTCGGAGTTATCGCGCAGGGTGCCGACGGTAAGTACACGCGATACACCGCAGCCAAAGGCGTTGTCATGGCCTCTGGCAGTTTCGGTTCGAACTCCGAGATGTGTAACACATTCCTCAAGCCGAAGATCGCCAAGATGTTCGCTACTAACAACATTGGCGGGGTGTTCATGCCTGAAGCTCCGGCAGAGCCTCTGGACAACGGGGAAGGTCACCAAATGATGTGCCGGATTGGCGCCGCCATGGAGCAGTACCCCAACCCCCACAACGAGTACGCGCAGGCAACTATCATGGGAGTCCCCTTCTTGGCGGTCAACCAAGCTGGCTTGAGGTTCGTGAACGAGGCCCAGTCAATGCTGTGCTACGCCGATCTGCTGTGCGAGCAGCCCGGCGATGACCTGACCTACTGGGCGATCATCCCGGACGACTACGCGACGAGCGGACTCGGATCTACCAACGTCGCCGTTGATGAAACCGGCGACCCAGTCAACCCCTTCTCCGACGAGCAGTACCAGTTGCTCCAAGGTGGCCCCAAGGCTGACAGCATTGAGGAACTGGCTGAGGTGATCGGCGTAGCTCCGGACGTCTTGACCGCGACCGTGGATCGCTACAACGAGCTATGCGCCGCAGGCCTTGATGAGGACTTCGGCAAACTCGCCAAGTACATGAAGCCAGTCAAGACGGGACCGTTCTACGCTGATCGGCAGGTCATGTACTGCTGCGTGACAATGGGCGGTGTGCGCTGCAACGCTAAGTTGCAAGTGCTGGGCTCTGATGGATTGCCGATTCCAGGCCTATATGCGGCAGGAAACACTGTCGGGCAGCGTTTCGGAGCGGGCTATGAAGGCTCCTTTGGCGGCATGACTAACGCCTACGGCACAGTCCACGGGTATTTCGCAGGCCGCAACGTAGCCGCGCGCTGACCCAGTAATTCGCCATTTAAGAGATAAGGAACAACATGAGCATTCGAAATAGAGATAACAACAAGAGCCGTGGCCAGGATATCTCGCGGCGGCGGTTCCTGCTCGGCAGCGCGGCGGCAACTGCGGTCGGTGCCGGAGCTGTCATAAGCGGCTGTGCGCCGTCCGGCGGCGTCAGTACAGGTGCCAGCTCTGGCAACACCAGCGGCGGCCCGGGCGCGGCGTCGGCTGGGCAGTGCGCCGAACTGAGCTTCTACACTCCACCCGAGCCGATTGCCGACTCCGCAATCGACCGGACTGTTGAGGCGGACTTCGTTGTAGTCGGCGGCGGCATCGGCGGCCTTACGGCGGCGCTTTCAGCCAGCGACGAGAACGCGAGCGTAATCGTTCTGGAAAAGGGCAAGGTATCAAGGACGGGCGGCTCAGACATTGCCGCCATCGGCAGCAGCGTGCAGGCGGCAAACAA
>JAITJY010000225.1 GCA_031278675.1 Bifidobacteriaceae bacterium | reverse complement strand
AGCGGTCACCATTGACATCACGCAGACAAGAACCGGCGGTTTGAGGCGTCTGAGGGCAGCGTAGGCCATGAACGCCATCGCGAGGCCCAGCACCAAGATGGCCCGCCAAGTCTGCGGGTCGGTGCCGCACGCGAGGGTGGAAGGACCCAAGGTGGCGGCTATCCCGGGGGTCAGCGCCCGGGCGCGCGTCCCGTAGCGGGGGACTCGGCCAACGACGATCCACGATGCCGCGAACAGCGTGAGCCCCAGCGGCAGAGCGAAGCATTCGACCCGCAGTTCGCGCGGCGACCAAGCCGCGATCCCGACCGCCAACGCGATGAGCCAAACGGCCCAGATCGGCGGCAGCGTTCGGCTGCCGGTCGCCTCACCGCGGGCCGCGAGCAGCGTCAAACCGAGATAGCCGGCCATGATGGCGATCATCATGATGATGATTGGCCAGGTGAAATGGACCGAAGTGACCGGGACTATGGCGGCCCCCAACAACGCGGGGAACAGCCGCCAGGCGGTGGGTTGGCGTCCGGGGCGGTCTTCGGTGGCGAGCCAGGCCGCTGCGGCCCAGATGGCGGCGGCCGCCAGGCCCGCCAGGACGGCGATCGCGAACAAGACCGAGGGGTAGGGCGCGAGCGGCGACAATTCGGTAAACCAGGGCCAGTTGAGGCTGGCGGCGGGTGATCCGAAGCCCCTGATCTGGCCCACCATCACGCCTCCGATCAGGGTGCCGACCGCCGCGCTGGCCGCGCCGAACACCAAAGGTGGCCGGAGCCGAGCGAACAAGTGGGCGTACACCAGTGCGGCAAAAGCCAGTGCGGTCAGTTCGAGTGTCCTGGAAAGCTGGTTGGCTCCGGCCGTCATCAGCAGCACCAGCGGCGGGAAGATGGCCAGGCTCATCCCGGACCACACCAAGCCGAGGTAGGCGGAGCGGCGGCCCGCCAAGATCGAACCGACCAGGACCGCCGCCAGCGCCGGTGGCAGCGTATAGGCCTCCACCACGCCCACGCCGCCCCACACCAGCGCCGCCCAGAGCGCGCTTGAGCTCATGGCGCCCATGTACCACCAGGCCGCCCACGTTCCGCCGGGCACCAAGGCGATGGCGCTCGCACCGGCCGCCAAGATGGCCGATGCCGCCAACACCGTCTCTGCGCCCGTCACCGGCCAGACCACGGCGAGGCCAACGGTTAGCACCCCCAAAACGGCACCGGAGCCGATCAGGGCCAGGCCCACTGCATCACCGGTGGGCCACTTGGCCCGGGCACGGAGCGCCGCACCGAGGAGCGCTGCGGCGCAAGCATCGACCGCGATCAACGGGAACAGCCAAAGCGACGCCGAACCGGGAGTGACCAGCGCGAGCACCGCGACCAGGCTCAGGGCCGACCCGAAGACGGCGACGGCGGCTCCCAGGGAACGCATCGAGGGGCCAAGCGGCCGGCTCCGGGTGAGCGCGAGGGCCAGTCCAGCTACGGTCAGTGCGGCGGCAGCCGCAGCGCCGGGCCAGGTCCGCTCCTTCAGCAGATCGACGGCGGGCAGGAGGGCCGTGAGCGCCGAGATTGCCACAACGACGGCCCAGGCCGGCGCGGCTGGCCGGCGCCACAGGGTCAATGCGACGGTGATGAGTCCGGCCACCACGGCGACTACCGCTTCGCAGGTATCCGGCGAGTCGAACCACCAGGTGGCGCAGACCCTCAGGTCCACCAGGAAATAAATGTAAGCTGCGGCGGTCAGGAATGGCCAGGCGTGGCGACGTAGGGCGGCGCCGGTCGCCAACAACACGGCCGGGGCCACGGCACCGGCCAAGGCGATCAGGGGCCGGGAGTCGTCGGTGTGGACGGTCAGCGGTACGATCACCGCCCAGGCGCTGATCGCGAGGGTCCACCGCAGGGCCCGCTGTGTGCGCGGGTGGTCTTGGAGGAAGACTGCGGCCAGGACAGACCCGCCAGCCAAGGAAACGGCCAGTACGGCGAGCGCGCCGAACGCGAACCATGCGGGTGTGCCGCGTGCTCCCATGCTGGCCGCCATCGCCGCACTACCGGCCAGCGGCGTGACCCAACAGGCAATTGACCGCAGCCCCGCCGGGTGGCGGAAGGCGACCAGCAACGCGGCGGCGAGGGCGGGTACCCAAGCCGCCAATTGCCACACGACCGGCTGTGCATCGCCTGGCGGCCACACCGCGCTCACCATGGCGAAGATCAACGGTCCGAGTCCCGCCAGGGCGGCACTACCAGCGGCGCCGTACACCAACCGGCGAGCGTCGCCGGCGATGTTTGCGCTGGTCGCAGGCTCACCCGGCGCCTTGGTGGCGCTGTGGCGGGCGGCTAGGGCCGCGACCAGTACCAGTACGCCACTCGCCGCCAGTGCCCCCAAGGTGCCCGCGCCGGACGCCGTAACGACTCCCGGCCACGCCCCACCATGTTGGACGAACGTGGAGCCGAGGCCGGCCCCTACTCCGGCCAGGGCGATCCCCGCAGCCACGGTCCAGGGGCGGCGGTGGGTCAGGGCGGCCAGGAGACTAACGGCGGTGATCAAGGCGAACAGCAGGGCCGTCTCGAAGGCGCCGATGGACGCTAGGGCGTTGAATGCGGCGATCATCAAGACGACCGCAGTCAGTGATTGGAGGACACCAGCCACCCAGGCAGCGGCCCGCGCGCGGCAACCGGCGGCGGCAATCAAGCCGGCTGCGGTTAGGGTCAGGGAGAACGCGACGCGTTCGCTGAAGAGTTCCTGTGTCAGGGCCGGGACGGCGAACAGGGGAGCGAAGGGAGCGACCAGCAGGCCGATGGCGTCCCACGAGCGCAGGCCGGCCATCTGTCCAACGATCCACAGGACACAGCAGATGGCCAACAAGCTGATGCCCTGGATGGTCGACAGGTCGGTCGGCGAGTCGCTCAGTTCGGGTGTGACAATCACCCAGGCGAGCAGTGCCAGGGCTGCGGCGACCACGCCCATGGCCTCGCCTGTCGCTTCGAGGTGGCGTCGCTTGAGCAGCGTGCCCATGGCTGCGGTCAGCACCGTGACGCCCAACAGCACGGCGGTGCGCGCACCGACGGTCAGATCTGGCAGGAAAAAAGCGAACCCTAGTCCGGCCCCGGCGAGCAGCACCGACCCGGCGAACGCCAACGCGGTGGTCGGGGTCCAGGCCTTGACATGCGGCGTAGGCGGCGGCGTGAACGGTTGTGGTGCCCCCTGCCAGCTAGGGTGTGGCAGTGCCGTGAACGGCTGCGCTGCCCCGGGCCCGCCGGGGTACGGCGGCGCCCCGGGCCCAGGTGGACCCGCAGGATAACCCCAGCCCGGCGCGCTCGCAGTCGGTGCCCAAGCGCCGGCCGGCGCTCCATATCCGGCCGCAGGCCAAGCGCCTGGTGGCGGCTGTGTCCCCGGTGGAACTCCAGGCCCGGGCGGGGTTCCAGGACCGGGCGCAGTCCACCCGGCGGCGGGCGGGGGAGCCCACGGCTGGGCTCCGGGTCCGGGTTGGGCTCCGGGTGCGGGCACGGTCCACCCGCTGGCGGGCGGGGGAGCCCACGGTGGGGCTCCTGGACCGGGTTGGGTTCCGGGTGCGGGTTGGGCTCCGGGTGCGGGTGGGGGAGCCCACGGTTGGGTTCCGGGTGCGGGTTGGGCTCCGGGTGCGGGTGGGGGAGCCCACGGCTGGGCTCCAGGTCCGGGTTGGGTTCCGGGTGCGGGCTGGGTTCCAGGACCGGGTTGGGTTCCGGGTGCGGGTTGGGTTCCAGGTCGCGGGGTTGGTGCGGGCGGGGTT
>JAITJY010000129.1 GCA_031278675.1 Bifidobacteriaceae bacterium | reverse complement strand
GCGCGAATTTCGACAAGGCGGCCAAGGTTGTGGCCGCGACCACCGATCCGGCAGTCCTAGCGGAGATCGCCCAGAGCGCCCCTTTGAATGGCGTGCGAGAAAAGGCGGTCGGCAAATTGACCGACCAGTCGGTCTTGGCCACCGTTGCCTGCCAGGATCCGCAACCGGGTGTCCGGTCGGCGGCATTGACCCCTCCCACGCGGTCAGGAGGGTCGCTGTCGAAATCCTGGGCGCGAAGATCCCGGAGAGGGAGTCCAGCCGCTCAATCGCCCGCCAGCGGGGCGAGATGGCTGGCTACGATGCGATGACGGCCGAGGCCCACGCCGCCATCATGAGAGGCGACACCACCATTCGCCCTTACAGCCAGCAGAACGCCGTCGAGTATCTGATGGCCCAAACAACGGTCCGGCCGCCAGACCCCAACATCGTAGTCGAGGAGTCCGCGAAGATCATCGAGGCGGCCATCGAGTACATTGCCCACGCGGTGAGCTTGGGCATGCACTTGGACCTGGAGTTGGCCGCCCACGAGGCAGCGCTCCGAACGGAAATGCGAATACTGGAGGACATCGCGGGATCCGCAGGAAGCAGCATAGTCCAGTCCACCCTGTCGCAATATCTCATTGCCTTCGGAAATGGAGCGAGTGTCGGCGCGGCGCACCCGACACAGATCGCGCGGCTTGTCTATTTCATCTCCGATCGCGAGCACTTGGAAGCAGTGCGGTCGCTGAACAGCAGGATCTACGAATACCAGGCTGTCGCGCGGGCGGCTGATATCGTGGCCGCCGACCTCGACAAGCGGTCGCTGCGGCCCAAGACGAGTCGGCCGGCCTAGGGATCCGGGGAAGGCGAACCTGGCGCCGCCCGGGAGCGGGCGGCCCGCGCCGAGATGGCCCTCAAAGCGGCCGCCCTGGTGGCTGACCCCGCCAAACGCCATACTCGCAGTTCACAGCCAGGAAACAAACCCCAAACCCGTCGGAAGTCAGGCCAACCCGCCCCAGTTCCGCGCCCGCCGGCGTCAGCCGGCCGTCAGGAGCGTGCCCATCCGCTCGCCTTCAAGGGCACGGCGCACATTGTCCGCGCCATCCAACCCAAAGACCACCATGGGGAGACGGTTGTCCATGCAGAGAGAAAAGGCGGCGGCATCGACCACCCGGAGGTTCAAAGCTAAAGCCTCTTCGTACGTAATCCGGGTGAGCTTGCGGGCTGCAGCATCGAGACGAGGGTCGGCGGTGTAGACGCCATCGACCCCGTTCTTCGCCATAAGCAGCACCTGGCAATGGGTTTCCAGGGCGCGCTGCGCGGCCACCGTGTCCGTCGAAAAGTACGGCATGCCCGCGCCGGCCCCGAAGATCACCACACGGCCCTTCTCCAGATGCCGGATCGCGCGCAGCGGAATGTAACTCTCCGCCACCTGACCCATCGAGATCGCAGTCTGCACCCTCGTCGGCACGCCGGCCTGTTCACAAAAATCCTGCAACGCGAGACAGTTCATGACCGTCCCGAGCATCCCCATATAGTCTGCCCGGGCGCGGTCCATCCCGTGTTCGGCCAGCTCAGCACCCCTAAAGAAGTTGCCGCCCCCGACCACCACAGCCACCTGGATGCCTTCATTGACCGCCGCAGCGATCTGCCGCGAGATGTCGGTGACCACATTCGGGTTGACCCCGAGGGCGCCGCCCCCGAACGCCTCGCCGGACAGTTTCAGCATGACTCGCCGGCCCTTAGGACGGCGGTGATCCAATGCAGCCAAAGCGGACTCCTTCAGTTGTCTTAGTGCTTCAGGCACCGACCCGGAACCGCGCGAAGGCCGTCACCACACCGCCAGCACTGGCCAGCACCCGCCCCACAGTGAGTTTCGGATCCTTTGCGAAAGCTTGGTCTAGCAACACGTTGTCTTTGAAGAACCCGTTGAGCCGGCCCTCCACAATCTTGTCGATCGCCTTCTCGGGCTTGCCTTCCGCGATGGCGGTCTCCCGCGCGATGCGCCGTTCAGCTTCGATTGTGCTGGCGGGGACAGCTTCGCGGTTCAGGTAGACCGGCGAATAGGCGGCGATATGCAGCGCTAGATCGTGTGCCACCGCCGCGCCCTTGCCATCCGTCGCGACCAGCACCCCGACCTGCGGCGGCAGGTCCTTGTTGGTGCGGTGCAGATAGCTCTCGACGTGCTCACCGCTGATCGCGGCGACGCGCCTGAGTTGGAGCCGCTCCCCTAGAGTCGCCGAGACCTGATCAATCGCGTCCTGGACGGTTTCCTTCTTCGAGCCGGCCGGCGAGCCGAGTACCAGAGCAGCGTTGTCGCTGGCCAGCGCCACAGCGGCCGCCAACACCTCCCCTGCCAGCTTGAGGAACGGCCCCGACTTTGCAACAAAATCTGTCTCGGAGTTCAGTTCGATCATGACCCCGCTTTGGCCGCCTTCCGTGGCCACGACCTGAGCCGCCACCAGCCCGTCCGAGGTCGAGCGCCCTTCCCGCTTCGCCAAGCCTTTGAGTCCTTTGACCCGCAGGATCTCGACCGCTTTGGCGGCGTCGCCGTCTGCCTCATCCAGCGCCTTCTTGATGTCCAGCATGCCCGCGCCGGTCTTTTCACGCAGAGCTTTGATGTCCGCATTTGTGTAATTCGCCATCGGTCCTTATTTCCTTACGTTCTCGCGTTTATTCGGCTGGTCAACTGTCAGCGGGGGCCGGGGACGGGGCGGACGTTTGGGTTGGTTCAGCAGCAGCTTCCTCGGCCGCTGCCGCCGCCCCAGCCTCCGCCGCCGATTCCGGTGCGTTAGCCCCAGCTTCCTCGGCCGCTGCCGCCGCCCCAGCATCTGCCGCCGCTTCCGGTGCGTTAGCCGGAGCTTCCTCG
>JAITJY010000101.1 GCA_031278675.1 Bifidobacteriaceae bacterium | reverse complement strand
AGACGCCACTCCAAGATCGGGTACATATCACCGCTACAATACGAACAGCGGCTCATCGAGCAAGCCAAGCAAGCCGAAGGAAACTAAAAAACTGTCCGGCAAACGGGGTTAACCTCACCGCTCGCCCGGCCCGGTCTGGCTGCGCGAACCGGTTGCCCCGCTCGCGGCGGGGTGCCGCCGGTCATCTCAGCCCCCGCTCGCCTGGCCCGGTCTGGCTGGGCGAACCGGTTGCCTCGTTCGCGGCGGGGTGCCGCCGTTCGTCTCAGCCCCGGCCCGGCTGCCCGGCCCCAGCCTCGGCTCGGGTGTGGTTCGGCCCGAATGCTGAGCCGAAACGCAGCCAACTACGAGGCTGGCTCGCTAGGCTGGCTTCATGACCTCTCAGCCGCCGACAGATCAGGGCGGTTCGCCCCTGCCGGTGATCAAAGAGGTATCGGCGGGTGGCCTGGTCATTGACGCAATTGAGGGAATAGCGCACGCGGCCGTGATTGCGCGGCGGAACCGTGGCGGACGCCTGGAGTGGTGTCTCCCGAAGGGCCATGTGGAAGAGGGGGAAACCCCGGCTGAAGCGGCGGTCCGCGAAATCCTGGAGGAAACCGGCATCCACGGCCAGGTCATCAGGCATCTGGGCAGCATTGATTACTGGTTTTTGGGCGAGACCCACCGGGTACACAAAATGGTGCACCATTATTTGCTCTCGGCGCAGGGCGGCCAACTCACCGCAGACAACGACCCGGACGCGGAGGCTGAAGAGGCCGCCTGGATCCGCCTGGATGTGCTCCGCGACCGCCTCGCCTATCCCAACGAACGCCGCTTGGTGCAGCTTGCCCGCCGGGTCTTGGACGGTTCAGCGTGAAACGCCCGATGCCGCGCCGCTTGGCCTCAGTTTTCGCGACTTTTATGCTCGCGGCCGGAGTTCTTGCGCCCGCGTGGGGCGCGCCGAGCCAAACCACGGATGCGGCGCAAGCGGCCCCGGCGGGCCAAACGGCGGGAGTGGCCGAGGCGGCGGGAGTGGCCGCAGCGGCGGATGCGGCGCAAGCGGCTCCGGCGGGCGAAACGGCGGGAGTGGCCGAGGCGGCGGATGCGGCGCAAGCGGCCCCGGCGGGCCAAACGGCGAGAGTGGCCGAGGCGGCGGGAGTGGCCGATGCGGCGGGAGCGGCTCCGGCGGGCCAAACGGCGGGAGTGGCCGCAGCGGCGGGAGCGGCGGATGCGGCGAGAGCGGCTCCGGCGGGCCAAACGGCGAGAGTGGCCGATGCGGCGGGAGCGGCGGATGCGGCGCAAGCGGTCGAGGATGTTGAGCCGCCGCGGGTGACGATCACCCAGGCAACGCCGCTGCTGACCTCCCCGGAACAGATGCTGCAGGTCACCGTGACGGTGGAGAACCGGGCCGAAACTAGCATCCGAGGTGAGCTACAACTGAGTGTCGCAAACGACCCGTTCGCCTCGCGCGCAGCACTGGACGCCTGGACGGACGGCCCGCTGGAGCAAATCGAAGACGAGACCTGGCCAGTCAAGGGCGTGATGGTGCGCCTCGAGGCGGGTCAACAGGAATCATTCACCATTGAGGCCTCGGCGCAATCCGCCAACCTAGGCAAACGCGGCGACGAACCGGGGTGGGGACCGCGCGGCGTCCTGGTGAACTGGGACACCACCACGGAGCGGCACCTGGCCCAAGACCGAACGTATGTGGTCTACGCGCCGCCGGAGACGGCATCGGGCACTGTGAGCTTGGCGGTGGTGGCGGGGCTGACGGCGGGCGCGGGCGAATTGCGGGAACCGGCGTTGGCGCGGATCGCCCGGGTGAGCGACGCAACGCGGGATGCGTGGATCGCGTGGGCGTTGGACAGCTCGCTGCTGACCAGCGCAGACAACGAGGACCCGGCGGCCACCGACCGGTTGGCAGAAACAGTGCTGGAGGCGGTCGAAGCGGGGAAAGCGGTCTATGGGCTGCCCTACCAGGACATCGATGAGGCGGTCCTGGCCAGCGGCGCGGCCGGGGCGGACCAGGTGGTGGCGGCGGCCACGGCGCTGAGCGACACGCGGTTGCGCGAATCGTTGGGCGCGGAGACGGCGGCGCGGATCTCCGGCGGTCTGGTGTGGGCGGCGCGCCCAATCGGTGCGATCGAAGCACAGAACATGGCGCGCGAGGGGGCGAGCCTGATCCTGGCGGACCCGGCTCAGTTCGACCCGCCGCTCGCTCAGGCGGTCTACCGGCTGGAAGCCGGGCCGGTGCTGGCGGCACCCGACTTGTATCTATCTCAAATGCTGGACAAGCCGGATGCGGTGCTGGCCGAAAACAAGATCCTGGCCGATTCGGCGTTCGCCGCGCAGCGGTCGCAGGTGGAGGGCGCCGCAGCGGCGCTGGTGGTGGCTCTGCTGCGGGATTGGGACCCGGACCAGGACGGCGTTGAATTGCTGGACACACTGGTCCACGCCCCGTGGGTTGAGCCAGTGGCGCTGGCCGCGCTCGCGAACGAGCCGGCCGCATCCGGCCCCCAGTTGACCAACGATCCAGTTTGGCCCGGCCCGGACACCGCAGATTATGAAGCTTTGCTGGAGCGGATTGGGCACGCGGTGGCGTTCTCATCGCTGACGGATGAACCAGAAGATTACCTGACCAGAGCGCTGCCGCCGTTGCTTTTGCCGTTGTCCAACTCGGTGCAGACCGGAGCCGCCCGGGCGACCGCCGCCCAGACCGCCTTGGTGGGGGCCGCCACCGAGTTACCGCCCGTTCAGGTGGTGGTCGGCAGCGAGGTCAACCTGATCAGCGACGATGGCATGGTGCCAGTGGTCGTGGAGAATCAGTCCAACGTGGCCGTGACTGGGCTGACAGTCAAGCTGACCGCCCAGACCAATGCGATCCGGATTGATCAGGCGGCCGAATTGAACCTCAAGCCCGGCCAGGCGGTGACCGCCCGGGTCCCGGTCCATGCCCTCGCCAACGGCGTGTTCGATGTCCAGGTTGAACTCTTGGACCGCGACCAGCGTCCGGTTACCGCCCCGGCTTCGATGACCATGCGCGTGCGGGCCGAGTGGGAGAACCTCGGTACCGCCGCGATCGGCGCCCTGCTCGGGGTGGTGTTGGTGCTGGGTGTGATTTCGACCGCCCGCAAGCGCCGGGCTGCCCGCCGAGCCGGTGGCGGGGATGGTGACGGGCGCCGGTCCGGGGATGATGACAAGCGTCGGCGCGGTGGCGGGCGCGCCAAGCCGGGTGATGTGGCGCCGTTGGCGGGTGACGTGGCGCCGTTGGCCGATGCCGTGGCGCCGGTTGGCGGCCCCGCAGCGGCATCGTCCGGCGGTGTAGTGCAGATGTCTGAGGCTGTGGCGGCATCGTCCGGCGGTGTAGTGCAGATGTCTGACGCTGTGGCGGCGTCGCGCGACAATGTAGTGCGGGCGGGGGAGGCCGATGACGTGGGGGCACCCGGGCGGAGCCGCGCCGAGTGAGCAGGTCGCTGACCGGTTCAACGGTGCTGATGGCCTCGGGGACGGCGGCCTCGCGGCTGACCGGGATGGTGCGGTTTGCGCTGCTGGGGGCCGCGATCGGCGTGGGCACGGGCGCCGCCAATGCGTTCGACGCGGCCAACACGCTGCCGAGCTTCTTCTACGCGATCCTGGCGGAAGGCGTGCTCAACGCGGTCTTGGTGCCGCAAATAGTGCGGGCATTCACCCGCGGCCACGGCGAAGAATATGTGTACCGGCTATTGACGCTCGCCACGGTACTATTGGCCGGCCTGACGGCGCTATTGACCATCAGCGCGGCATTTTGGCTGGTGTTTTTCACACATGATTTCGGGGCGCAAAAGATTGCACTGGGCACGGTCTTTGCCTATTGGTGCATGCCGCAAGTGTTCTTTTATGGGCTTTATGCGCTGTGGAGCCAGGTGCTGAACGCTCGCCGCGTGTTCGGGACGGTGATGTGGGCGCCGGTCGCTAATAACGTGGTGTCAATCGCCGGATTTGGGGCCTTTATCTGGCTGTTCGGGCGTTACCGCGAAGCTGGTGGCGGCTTGGACTTGGCGTGGTGGACGGGACCGAAGATCGCGCTGTTGGCGGGAGCCGCCACATTGGGGATCGCGCTTCAGGCGCTGATATTGCTGGTGCCGCTGGCGCGGCTGGGACTGTTCCCGCGCTGGCGGTGGGGTTTTCGGGGTTTCGGTCTGGGCCCGGCGGCACGAATGATGGGCTGGACCAGCCTGTCGTTGGTGTTCAGCCAAGGCGCCATGTGGTTGGCGATCAAGTTGGCTTCAGCGGCGGAGGGGGCGGCGCCCGGTGAGGTGGTCGCGTCGAATGCGATCCTGACGCTCGCTTTGAGTACCTATATCATTCCGCATTCGCTGGTGACGGTGTCGCTCACAACCGCGTTATTCACGCGGATGAGTGAACATGTGATGGCTGGCCGGATGGGCCGCGTGCGGGAAGATCTGTCTTACGGCATCAGGACAACGTCCGGTTTTGCTTTCTTGTTCACGGCGTTGCTGGTGGTGCTGGCGCTACCGCTGTGCCGGGTGCTGCAACCCGGTGTCAGCGTCCCTGAGGTGGCGGCGATGGTTGGCCCAGTTGTGGCGATGTCGTTGGGTTTGGTGCCTTTGGGGATGACTCTGCTGATCAAGCGGGTGTTTTTCGCGTTGGAGGACGGCCGGACGTTGCTCGCATTGCAGATTCCGATGTCGTTGTTGTTCGCAGGGTTCTCGCTGCTGTGCGTGTGGCAGCTACCGCCTGCTTGGTGGGTCACTGGGATCGGGTTGGGCCAGACCCTGTCTTTCCTGGCCGGTGCGGTGCTGCGGTTGGCGTCTTTGCGGCAACGCCTCCACGGCGTGGATGGTCCGCGTCTGGCGTGGATGCACGCCCGCGCGGCCGCCGCCGCGCTTTTGACCGGTGAACTGGGCTGGCTCCTTTTGCAACTGTTTCCTGGCCGGGGTGGCGCTTCCGTGGGGACGGCGCTCCTCGCGTTGACCGTGGTTGGCTTGGTCATGGTGGGGGTCTACTTGGCTCTGCTCAAAGCACTCGGGGTCAAGGAACTGTCTGAGTTTGTTGCGCCGTTGTTGGCGCGGCGCCGCGCCGCGCCTGATCCCTCCGGGACCCAATCTGGGACTGTTGGGTAATCCAGCGCGGGCTTGCGCGTCTACGCTCTATTGCTGGAGGTTTAGCCTTGATCGGCCGCTAACCGCGCAGTAGGCGGGGTTCGGTGGACCAAGACTTAGGCGCTGTCGCCGGGCCGGTTTTCCTGGCGGCGCTGTTGGGCCGCCAGCGGAGCGGAGCGGTGCCAGCGCCCCAGCAGCGCAATCCTTGTTTTCGGAGGTCAACATGCACCTGACGCCTGGCCTGGCGACGGCCGAACCTGTCGGCGGCGAAGCCAACTTGGAACTCCCCGACCTGGGGTCTGTTCTGCTTGGAGGCGGTGTGTCGGGGCGGACAGTGCTCCTCATCTCATTGGCGGTGTGTCTGGCTGGGCTGGCCTTTGGCGGCTGGAATTACCTGAAGCTGAAGGCGTTGCCGGTGCATCCGTCGATGCGGCGGGTCTCGGAGTTGATCTTCGCGACCTGTAAGGCCTATCTGTTGAAACAAGGCAAGTTCTTGGCGGTGCTGTGGACATTCATCGCGGCTGTGATTGTGGTGTACTACAAGTTCGCGGTGGATTTCACTTGGGGCCGGGTCGCCATAATCATTGCGTTTTCGCTGGTGGGGATTGCTGGATCATTCTCTGTCGCGTGGTTTGGGATCAGGGTTAATACGTTCGCCAATTCGCGGACGGCGCAGGCGGCTTTGGCGGGGAAGGCCTGGCCGGTGCATGCAATCCCCATGCGTTCGGGTATGTCGATTGGCATGGTGCTGATCTCCCTTGAGTTACTGCTGATGCTGGTGATTTTGCTGTTCCTGCCGGGGGATATTGCCGGTGCGTGTTTCATCGGGTTTGCGGTGGGGGAGTCCTTAGGGGCGTCCGCCCTGCGCATTGCGGGCGGGATTTTCACGAAAATTGCGGACATCGGCTCCGACTTGATGAAAATTGTGTTCAAGATAGACGAGGATGATCCCCGCAATCCTGGCACTATCGCGGACTGTACTGGCGATAATGCGGGAGATTCGGTTGGGCCGTCCGCAGACGGATTTGAGACGTACGGCGTCACGGGTGTGGCGTTGGTGACGTTCATCCTGCTTGGTGTGCCGGAGCCGTCCACCCAGGCGACTTTGTTGGTCTGGATCTTCACGGTGCGGGCGGTGATGTTGATCGCGTCGGTGGTGAGCTATTTCGCGAATGAATTCGCTGCGAAACGGCTCCTGGCCGGGAAGGTAGATTTCGATTTTGAGGTCCCTTTGACCTCGCTGGTCTGGGTGACTTCGATTGTTTCGATTGGTCTGACCTTTGGGACGACTTATTTCATGCTAGAGGGTCTGGGTGGGGGCCTGTGGTGGAAATTGGCGGTGATTATCTCGTTTGGGACGCTGGCCGGTGCTCTTATTCCAGAACTGGTCAAAGTGTTCACGTCGACTAAGGCCCGCCATACCCGCGAGGTGGTGACTTCCAGCCGGGAGGGGGGCGCCTCGCTCAACATTTTGTCTGGTTTGATCGCGGGGAACTTTTCGGCCTATTGGTTGGGGATCGCTGTGGTCGCCTTGATGGGTGGCGCTTATTTGGTCTCGCGGCAGGGGTTGGCGGAGGCGCTGCTTGGCCTGCCCGAAGCGGCTTCTATTTTGGCCAGCGCCGCGCCGTCGGTCTTCGCGTTTGGGCTGGTGGCGTTCGGGTTCTTGGGGATGGGTCCGGTCACTATTGCGGTGGATTCCTATGGGCCGGTGACGGATAACGCCCAGTCGGTGTTCGAGCTTTCCCAGATCGAGCAGGTGCCTCACGTTGAGCAGGAACTGGGGTACACGCCAGCGTGGGTCAACGCCAAGTTGATGCTTGAAGAGAACGATGGCGCCGGCAACACTTTTAAGGCCACCGCTAAGCCGGTGCTGATTGGGACCGCCGTGGTGGGAGCCACCACGATGATCTTTTCGATCATTATGACGTTGACTGATTCCCTTTCGCGCGGGGTGGAGAACCTGTCGCTGGTTCATCCGCCGTTCTTGTTGGGTCTGATCCTGGGCGGCGCCGTGATCTATTGGTTTACTGGCGCGTCATCGCAGGCGGTAACCACTGGCGCCTATCGCGCCGTCGAGTACATCCGGTCGCATATCGACTTGGGGTCATCTGCCGCTGCTTCTGAAAAGGATTCCCGCCGGGTGGTTGAAATCTGCACCCAGTATGCGCAGCAGGGCATGTTGACTATTTTCTTAGCCATTTTCTTTGCGACTTTGGCGTTTGCATTCGTTGAGCCTTATTTGTTTATCGGCTATCTTATCTCTATCGCACTGTTCGGGCTCTATCAGGCCATTTTCATGGCGAATGCCGGTGGCGCCTGGGATAATGCGAAGAAGATTGTTGAGGTTGATCTGCACCAGAAGGGCTCCGCCCTGCATGATGCGACCGTGATCGGCGATACGGTGGGTGATCCGTTCAAGGACACTTCATCTGTCGCCCTAAACCCGGTCATCAAGTTCACTACTTTGTTCGGGCTGTTGGCTGTCGAACTCGCCACCATGTTGACCGGCCGCGGTCTAGGTACCGTGGTCCACGTCCTGGCTGGGGTGTTTTTCCTGGTCAGCACTGTGTTCGTGTGGCGTAGCTTCTATTCGATGCGGATCAACCACGGCGCCGACCCGCTCCTAGCAGAAGCTGTAGCGGAAGCCGACCTGCCCGCCTAACCTGAAGGCTACCCGTCTGCGCAGGTCAGGGCGTCGCGCTGGGCGCTATGCGCCATCCCACTTGCCGCATCTCGGTGGAAGGTGGTTTGGGGGTTGTTAGGGGGCGGGGGTGTCCCAGGGTTTGAGTTTGCCTTCGAGGTGATCCATCCAGGACAGGTCATCGGTGCGGCTGACCGTGTTGTTGGGCGCGGTCTTCGTTGAATCTTGGTTGGTTCGGCCCGCACTGGCAGTCGGCGCCGGCGCCGACTGCCGGGACGGCGTCTGCGCCCGCGGGATCTTGTCAGCCAGGGATCGGTGCGGGCCAGACCCCACCTGTTTCGGAGGCGCCGATTCGCCCCAGGGCTGGCGTGCCCCGTGAGGCGGAATGTGCGCCCGCGGGAGACGATCGGCCACAGACTGGACCGCCCCGATGCGTTTCGGGCGCCTGATCGGCAACTCGCCAGTCGACAGTCCCTCGACGCCGGGTCCCCGCGGGACGAACACCACAGGCTTAGCCAAAGTATCCGGCCTGGTCGAGACCACACTGTCAGCTATTTGATGCCGGCCACGGCCCCCGGGCCAACGCCCCGCGAGAGACGTATTAGCGCCCGCCTCGGCGTCGAAGCGGCCTGGTTCCTGCCCGGACATCCACGGGATTGGCTTCGGTTTGTGCACTTCCAACCCGGCGGCGAGCTGCTGGCCGCCCACTCCTGGGGCATCGCCCACCAGCGAATTCGGTGCCGAACGGTTGGCCGGGCGGATCCGCCGGGCCGGCCGGGCAGCGTCGGCGGAGCCCGGTGGCGCCAGCGGCGGCAAGGAACCATCAGCGTCGGCTTCGCCGGCTGGCGCAAGGCCCAGACCAGGCAAGCCGGGCTCGTCTGGGAGCCCGGCTCCACCGAGGCGGGGGACTCCGCGAGGGCGGTGGCTGGGGCTCGCGAGTTGGGTCTCGCCTGGCAGTGCGGCTTCGCCGGGACGCTGGGCTTCGCCGGAGCGGAGGATTTCATCCGTGAACGCAGCCTTTCCCCGGCGGGCGGCCCCGCCGGGGCGGTGGCTGGGGCTCGCGAGTTGGGTCTCGCCTGGCAGTGCGGCTTCGCCGGGACGCTGGGCTTCGCCCGGGCGGAGGATTTCATCCGTGAACGCGGCTCTTCCCCGGCGGGTGGCTCCACCAGGGCGGGTGGCCCCGCCAGGGAGCGGGATCTCGCCGGGACGCATGATCTCACCGGTGAACGATGCCTCGCCCGGGAGCCTAGCTCCCGGGCGAGTGCCGTCTCCCAGCCAGCCAGTGGTTTCGGGCACGAAACCCGTGGGCGGAGTGGCGCTAGCATCCCCCAAGGTGGAACCGATTGGCGTCCCGCCGTCAGGCAGCGGCGAAAACTCACGCCGATCAGTCCGCTCCCGGATAAACGGAGTTGGCGCCCACGGCACAGCGGACTTGTCGCTGATGGAGCGCCGCCCCCGGATCGCACCCGGCGCACCAGGAACACCCGGCGCACCCGGCGCACCAGGAACACCGCGACCACCAGGTGGGCTCGCCACACCCGGACCCACCGTAGCCCACCCCGGCCGGCCATTGCGCGGCCCACCGGACGGCGCTTCCGGCTCCCCAACATCCCGCCGCCACAGCGGCGCAGGACGCCTAACTGGGCCCGAGCCGACGGGAGGTAGGGCGTCCGGTGGGTGGACGGGACCGTCCACCGGGAAGCGCCCTCGGTCCGCGCCGGGCCCGTTACCGCCTTGGTCGCCTGGAGCTGGGCGCGGCGCAGCGGACGGCCGGAAGCTGAGGCCCGCGCGGCGCTGGCGGACGGTCAAGGCCACGAGGCCTCCCGCCAACAGCACCACGAGGACGGACAAAATAATAATGACTGTCATGCCGTGCTGCTCAGCCCAGCCCACGGCATAGCCCATTCTTGGTATGCGATACATGTAAATGCCCATCACGTCTGTGTTAGCCACAGTGAGCTTATCTGGTTCCGGGCTGGCGTCGCCCTGAGTAATCAGGCGCGGTTCAGATTCGGTCCCCGATTTGCCGATCACGCGCCGGATCACCAGTGCGGACCTGTCACTCCCGTTCCGAAAAACAATGATTTGCCCCGGCTCAATGTCTGCCGGGTTTCCAACACCTCTTGTTATGACCAAATCTCCCTGGCGGATGGTTGGCGCCATCGACGAGTTGTTCACGCTGAGTGATTGGCCGCCAGCCAACAGCGGCACCCCAGCGACAGCGATAGCTAACGCCAACATTCCGACCAGTAAAACCACGGCCAGCGCGGCGAAGTACCGGCCGAGTGGGCCTAAGGCCCTGACCTCTTCCTTCACCGCTTGATCCTCGCTTCACTGCGCAGCAAGTTGGCCGCCCGGGTCGCTGGCGCGACCCGCAACACTGGCCTTATCGGCAAGAGTCTCGGCCTCCTCGCTATCTAGGGAACTTTCCACCGGCCACCGAAACTAGGATAGGACGCGCGGCGCCTAAGGTCAGCAGGTCAGACCGTTTTGGGGGACATCACCCAGTACAAAGTATTGGTCGATGGCGTCTCCCACGCAACTGTTGGACCGTCCGTAGGCGGTGTGCCCCTCGCCTTCGAAGGTGATCAGCACGCCGGATTCGAGTTGTTCAGCCAGGGCGACGGCGCCCTGGTACGGAGTGGCCGGGTCACCGGTTGTTCCGACCACAATGATTGGGTTAGCGCCGGGGGCGCTGACCGCGTGCGGAGTGAGGACTTGCGGATAGGGCCAAACCTCGCACAGTTTTTCGCTATAACCCCAGAATTCGCCAATCGTGGGTGAGGCTTCGGCCAGGGCTTGGGCGTGCGCCTCAACAGATGCTGGATCAGTCGCCAACCGGGCATCTAGACAGTTGATCGCGAGAAAGGCTTCCATCTGGTTGGACTGATATTCACCGCCGGAGCGCTCCAAATAGATGTCGGAGAGTTCTAGCAGGAAGGCGGCGTCGTCGTAATCGAACGCATTTGACAGGGCTAGGGACAGCATAGGCCAAGACAGGTCGGAGTAGAGGGTCACAATGATCCCGTTGAGGGCAAGTGGCTGCGTCAATTCGCGGCTGCCGACCGCCATTGGTTTCGCCTCCACGTCGAGCAGGAATTGATTGATCTGGGCCTTGGCCTGTTCTTTGGTGCCACGGAATGGGCAGCTCGAGCTGGTGAGGCAGTCATCTAAGTAGGCGCCGAGGGCGGCCTCGAAGCCGGCGGCTTGTTCAACTTCATGCAGATCGGCTGGGACCGATGGGTCGATTGCCCCGTCCAGCACCATTCGGCCCACCTTGTCGGGGAAGAGTTCGGCGTAGGCCGCGCCCAAGGCTGTGCCGTAGGAATAGCCGAGGTAGTTCAGCTTCTCATCGCCGAGGAGTGCGCGCAGCAGGTCCATGTCTTTCGCGGCCGATTCCGTGTCCACATGCCCCAGCAGGGGCCCGGTGTTTTCGCCGCAGGCCTGCGCGAACGGTTCGACCACCGCGAGTGATTGCTCGAATCCTTCAAGTGTCCTGGGCCAGGTCGCAGCGAAGAACTCATCCATTTGGGCGGTTTCGGTGTAGCAGACCACTGCGGTCGAATCGCCCACTCCGCGCGGATCGAACCCTACTATGTCGAAGCTGGCCTGGACCTCGGTCCCAATGCTGGCGAGCGCTGAGGCCAAGAACGCTTTTCCACTGCCACCTGGCCCTCCGGGGTTGATGAGGAGGGAGCCGAGCCGGGCGGAATTGTCCGTCGCTGTGACGCGCGCCAACGCCAATTCGATGGTCTCTCCTTCGGGGTTAGCCCAGTCCAGGGGGGCGTTGACCCAGGCGCATTCGGCTCCTTCGGCGGTGGTACACCGCACCCAGTCGATGGTCTGGTCCCAGATTCCTCCGGCCTCGGGCGCCGGTTCGCTGGCGGGGGGATTGATGGTTCTGGTGGTCCCACTGGGGATGGGCGGCTCCGGGGTTGTGCAGGCAGCGAGCCCGCCGACAATCACAAGGGTTAGCGTAATGGCGATCAGGCGCGGTGGCCGGTGTAGCAGCACGGTCTTTACTCTCGCACACATTGTTGGGAATGGGACACTTTGGGGGCTCTGCGAGGGGCTGGTTCAGCCCTCATCTGGCCGCCTGGCAGTGGTCTTGACGCATGAACCGAGGTAAGCATTCGCACACCTTTCCTATTCCAGCGATGGCAGTGCCAGGCGGACGGCCATCGCTTCTAGAGCTAGGGTTGGCGCGACGTTCGCCGCGAGCCGCTCCCGGGCTTGTTCTATCGCGTCTAGCCGCACCACTGTTTGTGCGGGGCTGGAGGTGCGAGCCTCCACGGCGACCAGTTCTGTTTCGGCGGCGTTGACCAGGTCCACTTGGGCGCCGAGTTGGACTACCAGCACGTCGCGGTAGAACGCCATGAGGTCCACTAGGGCGCGGTCTAGCGTGTCGGCCGCGCCGCGCCGCGCCCGCTTGGTTGATTCCTGGTCGAACTCTTTGAGCCGTGCCCGAGCGAAGGCGCTGGTCCGTCCCCGTGGCGCTTCACCTAAGGCCGCGATCAGTTGGGCGCGTTCGGCCGCCTCACGGGCGCGGACCACGGCGTCGGACCGGGCTTTGGCGACGGCGTCGAGTTCGCCTGCCGCCATGACTGCCCGTGCCACGGACGATGCCGACCGTGGAATTTCCAGCACTTTCTTGCGTTGTTTGACCGCTTCCGGATCCCGCAGTAGCCGACGGGCTATCCCGATGTGGCATTGCGCGGCTAGTGCCGCGAGCCGGGCTTGTTCGGGTGAGGCGCCGTCCTTGGCGACTAGTAGCCGGCTGACCGCTTCGACTGGTGGGATGCGCAGGCCGACGTGTCGGCAGCGGGAGCGGATGGTGACCAGGACGTCGCGGTCTGATGGTGCGGAGAGGATCCAGACTGTGCGCGGTGCGGGTTCTTCGAGGGCTTTGAGCAGCACGTTGCCGGTGCGTTCGAGCATCCGGTCAGCGTCTTCGACAATGATGATGCGCCATTTGCCGCGCGCGGGTGTCCGCGCGGCAAGGGTGACCCATTCGCGCACGTCGTCAATCGCGATCACGACTTTCTTGGTGGCTGTGTCGAGTACGTCTGGATGATGGCGCCCCGCGACGGCTAAACAGTCCTGGCATTGGCCGCAGCCGCCCTTCTCGCATTGGAGCGCCGAGGCGAAGGCGCGTGCCGCCACTGACCGCCCCGAGCCGGGCGGCCCGGTGATCAGCCAGGCGTGCGTCATCGCTGTGGGCCGGGTGGCGGCGCCCCGCAGCTCCGCCACGGCCTGGTCCTGGCCAACCACGCCATCCCACACTGTCATTGGCGCCTCCCTTCCTCCCCGGCGCCCCGCCACCGGTCCATGAACCCTTCGACTGCTTCCCAGACGCGTTGTTGGACCTGAGCTGCGGGGGCTTCGGCGGGCACCACCGCGTAGCGGCCGGGCGTGCTGAGCGCAATCTGTGTGTAGCGGCGGTTGACCCGTTCATGGAAACCGGTACCGGCGGACTCCAACCTGTCGGCGGGCAGGCCCGATGCGTCCAACCGCGCCGCAGCGGCGCGCGTCCCGATTTCCAACAGAATGGTCAAGTCTGGTTCCAGTCCGCCCGTAGCTGGCGCATTGACCGCCCTGACCAGGTCTTCTGGCAAACTGCGGCCTTCGACTTGATATGCGATCGAGGAATCCAGGAACCGGTCTGTGATAACCAGCGCCCCTGATGCCAGGGCCGGGCGGATGACCTCAGCCACATGTTGGGCCCGGTCCGCCGCATACAACAGCGCCTCCGCCACGGGCGTCACCTCACCGCCATCTAACAGCGCTTCCCGGATGCGTTCACCCAGCGCCGTGCCGCCAGGTTCGCGCGTTATCACGAGGTCAGGGCGCCCTGGGGTGTCCACCAGGCCGCGCTCGCGGAGTTGGGCGGCCAGGAGCCCCAGATGCGTTGATTTGCCGGCGCCGTCGGCTCCTTCAAACGCAATGAACCGGCCCGCGAGCGGCGAAGCCATCTGTCCCGAACTCATGGCATTAAGTCTCGCAGACGCCACTGTCACGCTAAGCCTGGATCCGCCGATGCCCGCCGCGGGATCACGAGCGGCTTACCGGTGTCCGGGTCCGGGATGACCCGCACCGCCGTCTGATACACCAGTTCGATTCGAGCCGCAGTTAGCACGTCGCCAGGCGGCCCAGCGCCCACCAGGCGGCCGTGGTGGATCATCGCGATCTCGTCGGCGTAGGCGGCCGCCAGGGACAGATCGTGCAGCACTATGACCACCGCTCGCCCCTGGGCGGCCAACCGGCGGGCGATTCCCAGGACGTCCTCCTGGTGGCGCAGGTCCAGGGCTGCTGTGGGCTCGTCCCACAGCACCACCGAGGTGTCCTGCGCGAGCACCCGGGCCAGCGACACGCGCGCCTTCTCCCCGCCGGACAGGGTCGGAAAGCCCCGCCCTACCAGCGGCGCGACGTCCGCTTCGACTATGGCGTGCGCGATCGCCACGTCATCGTCCGCTGAGCGAGGTGTGCCGATCCAGGGGGCGCGGCCCATCTCAATCACCTGCCCGGCGGTGAAGGCGAACGCGACCTGGTTGGCCTGCAGCAACACGGACCGTGCCCGCGCCAGCGCGATCGGCTCCCAGGCGCCGACGGGCTTGTTGTCGAGGGTGGTGGCGCCTTCGGTGGGGGTGGTGTCGCCGCTGAGGATGCCCAGCAGGGTGGATTTCCCGGCCCCGTTCGGGCCGACCAAGCACAGCACTCGCCCGTAGGCCACGTCAAGGGTGATGCCCTCCAGGATGCGGGCCCGCCCAATCCGGTAACCGACCCCCTGGAGCCGGTAGGCGAGCTTGCCCGGATGCGCGCCGGTCATGCCCAGCCCCCGGCCTGGCGCCGGTTGCGGCGGATCAGCAAGTAGAAGAACGGCCCGCCCACCAGCGATGTCAGCAGCCCGATAGGCAGGTCCGCCGAGGGCACAATGGTGCGGGCGAGCAGGTCTGCATAGACCATCAGGGTCGCCCCGCCGAACAGCGATGCGACAATCAGGGCGCGGTGCGCGGGGCCGAGTATCATCCGGATCAGATGCGGGATCACCAAGCCCACGAACGCGATGATGCCCACGAACGCGACCGCCACCCCAGTCAGCAGCGCGACCATCACCACGGACACGATCCGGAGTCGTTCGACTCTCACGCCCAGATGCGCGGCGGTGCGGTCGCCCAGAGCCAGGAGGTCATAGCGCCGACCCAGCCGGATCGCGCCAGCGGTAGCGACGATGCCGACCACCGCGACTACCAGCACCTCGCTCCAGCGGGACCCGTTCATGGACCCGAGTTGCCAGAAGATGATCTGTTCCCGGCTCGCGGTGTTCCCCGCGAACATGAACAACGCCAGGCCGGCACCAGCGAATGCGTTCACCGCGATCCCGGTCAGCAGCAGCGTGACCACCTCGGTACGGCCCCGCGTGCGGGCTGTGGAGTACACCACGAGGGTTGCGGCCAGGCCACCGGCGAACGCGAACACCGCTGTTGACCACGCCCCGAACACGGTCAGCCCCAAGGTGATCGCCCCGGCCGCACCCAGCGCCGCGCCGGATGAGACGCCAACCACGCCGGGCTCGGCGAGCGGGTTGCCGAAGATCGCCTGCATCACCGCGCCGGCCACGGCCAGCAGCGCCCCGACCAGCAGCGACATCACCACCCGGGGGAACCGGATCTGCCACAGCGTCTGCTCTAGCAACTCCTCCGTGGGCGCCCAGGTGTTGTGGATCCCAATGCTGCGCAGCACCGACCCGACCACCTGCGCGGGCCCGATCGCTAGTTGTCCCAGCCCGGCCGACGCCAGCACGCCGATGACGAGCAGGGTGGCGAGGGTCGCGTAGGTGACGGTCCGCCGGCCACGAACCGGGCGGTGCGCCCCCGGCGCCCCAGGCCCCCCAGGCGGCATCGTCACGGGCTGTCCGCGACAACGGCGTCCGGGGCGTAGACCGCGCGCGCCAGAGCGTCAAGCACCAGAGCGGAGCGGGGGCCGAAGGACAAGATGGTGCCGTCGTCCATGTCAACGAACCGGCGGTTCT
>JAITJY010000061.1 GCA_031278675.1 Bifidobacteriaceae bacterium | reverse complement strand
CGCGCTGGTTTTCCCAGGCGCATCGCCTCAGCCATTGGTCCAGGTCAGCGGCGCCGCTGTCGAAGTCGCCGGTCGAATCGGCCGCCGCCAGCCTCCTGGGGCCGGCCAGGCCGCTCATCCGGCCGAGTCCGGCGCCCGGGGCGGCGCCCCGGCGGCCTCAAACAGCCGGTCGAAGCGGGGCGTGAGGCCCGCGGGCGCCTCCAGCAATTGCTCAAACTGGTCGAACTGCTCCTCCGTCAAGACGTACTGCCGCCGGTCGGCCAGCAGTCGCTCCGCCTGCGCCACAGCGCTGTCCAAGACAAAGTCGGTCAAGCTGCGGTCATTCGCCTCGGCAGCCCGCCGGATCAGGGACAACTGCCGTCGGCTCGCGCGCAGGTTGATGCGCTCAGTCTTGCGCGTCCCCGCCCCAGCCCCAGCCGTCATCGTTTCCTCCCATGCCCGATGCCGTACGCACACTTTACGTACACCTCAATAGTAACCTACAGCCTCGGCCGGGCAGCGCTGGGCTACTTCTTGTCTTCTGCGGCCTCCTTGATGACGGCTTCCGCGCGGTGCGGCGGCATCGGCTCATGGCCGAGGTATTCGCTGGTGAAGGAGCCGGTGCCACGCGACATGGAGCGCAGGTCGGTCGCATAATTGGTGACCTCATACTGCGGCACCTCCGCCTTGACCATGGTGCGGCCGCCGGCGACGGATTCGTTGCCGGTCAAACGCCCGCGCCGGGACGACAAATCAGACATGATAGCGCCGACGTGTTCGTCATCCACCAGGATGGACAACGTCACGACGGGCTCCAGCAAGCTAATCACGCCCGCTTTCTTGGCCGCCTCCCGCAGGGCTATGGCGCCCGCCATCTGGAACGCCGCATCCGACGAATCGACCGAATGCGCCTTGCCATCAAACAGGGTGGCGCGGATGTCAACCAGGGGGTAGCCAGCCAAAACACCCTTGGCCATCTGGGAGCGTAGGCCCTTTTCGACGGACGGGATGAACTGGCGCGGCACGGCACCGCCCACCACCTTGTCGACAAACTCGAACCCGCTGCCGGGCGGCAGGGGCTCGATCTCGACCTGGGCTTTGGCGTATTGGCCGTGCCCGCCGGACTGTTTGACGTGGCGGCCTTCGGCCTGAACCTTCTGGTTGAACGTTTCGCGCAGCGGCACCCGGTAAGGGATGCGGTCAACCCGAACGCCGAACTTGTCGGCGAGGCGCTGGAAGGTGACGTCCACGTGGGCATCGCCCATGGTCCACAACACCGTTTGGCGGGTCTCTTGGTTGTGTTCTACCCGCAGGGTCGGGTCTTCGCTGACCAGACGGTTCAGGCCGGTGCCCAGCTTGTCCTCATCCGACGAGTTGGTCGCCTTGATCGCCACCGGCAGCATCGGTTCCGGCGACATCCAGGGCTGCGCCACCAGCGGCCGGGACGGCTCTGAGACTGTGTCGCCGGTCTCGGCACCGACCAGGCGCGCCACGGCCGCGAGGTCTCCCGCCACGGCGTACGGAACTGGCCGTTGCTTTGCACCGAGCGGTGATGTCAACGTGCCGATGCGTTCGTTAGAGGAGTGGGCGGGACCGTCCTGGTGGCCACCGCCTGTGCCCTCGACGTGGACGGTCGACTCGGCGCGCAACGTACCGGAGAACACTCGTACAATCGAAATGCGTCCCACATAGGGGTCTTGGGTGGTCTTGATCACCTCTGCGACCAGCGGGCCCTTAGGATCGCAACTGATCTCCACCGACTTGCCTGCGGGGTCTGCCACCTCGGGAATCTCGGCCACCACGGGGCTCGGGAAACCGTCGCGGACCAGGTAAAGCAGTTCCTCGCTGCCAATCCCGCCGGCCGCCGCCATCGGCATGATCGGGAAGAACGATGCCGCCGCCATCGCCTTCTGCAAATCCCCCTTGAGCGCTTGGCCGTCGAGTTCGCCCCCTTCGAGATACGCCTCCATGAGGTCTTCATCGCCGGATTCGGTGATCAGCGATTCGATGAACGCTTCGCGGTTGCGCTCCATCTTGCCGACCTCTTCACCCTGGGCGTCACGCACCTCGCGCCCACCGGCGCTGAAGTCCACGACCTTACCGGTCAGAATGTCAAGCAGGGCGCCGATCTCAGCCTCGGAACGATAGATCGGGACCATCATCGGCAGGACCGCATCGCCGAAAGCCGCGCGGCAATCTTCGACCACCTGGTCATAATCTGCCCTCGGGTTGTCCAGTTTGGTGATCAGGATGGCGCGGGGCATACGTTCGCGAGCCAGTTCGTCCCACAGCAGGCGGGTCGCCCCCGAAATGCCGTCCACGGCGCTGATCACGAACACCGCCGCATCCGCGCCCCGGATGCCAGCCCGCAGGTCGCCGAGGTAATCGGCGTATCCCGGCGAGTCGATCACGTTGATCTTGACCCCGCCGAAGCTCAGCGGCGCCAGCGCCAATCCGACCGAACGGTTGGTGCGGTGTTCAATATCTTCATAATCGGTAACCGTTGTGCCCTCCGCCACAGAACCGGCCCGGCCGATCTCGCCGGCTGCGAGCAGCAGCCCCTCGACTACGGTCGTCTTGCCCGCGCCCGAAGACCCGACAAAGACCACGTTGCGGATCTTGCCTGGGTCGCTGACGGGCGCCGCCGACTTCGACTGGGCGGAGGATGAATTGTCTACGGCCATGTGAAAAGCCCTTCCTATTGGTAGTAGCGACATTGCCTCTTGTGTTGGCAACCTACCATCTTCCGCTGACCCTGCCAGCCCCCAGCCGCATCAGTGGGCTCCGACGCCCCGTTTTCGTAGCGTTTTGCCGCTGTCCGATGCCGTCCGCTCAAGCGAGTGCACCAGCCCGCCGCCCAGCCGGGCACGGCGCCGTGCCGCTGTCCGATGCCGACCGCT
>JAITJY010000006.1 GCA_031278675.1 Bifidobacteriaceae bacterium | reverse complement strand
TTTTGCGGGGACCCCGAGTCAGCGAAACTCGGCTCAGGTGCAAAGGGTTTGGCTACCTAATGGCAGTAGGTTGGGGCCGTGAGAGTCTTGGACGCCATCAACCGGCCCGCGCCATCCCTGTCCTTCGAGTTCTACCCGCCGCAGTCGCCCGCCGCCGCCGAGGCCTTGGCCGCCCGCGCCGCCACCCTCGATGCGACCGGGCCGGATTTCGTGTCTGTGACGTACGGCGCTGGTGGGGGAGACGTGACGCGGCGAGCGGCATCGTTCGAGGCGATGGAAATCCTCGGGGGGGCCACGGAGGCGGCGCGCCTGGCGCATTTGACGCTGGCAGGACACCAACGAAGCGAACTAGTGTACGCCATAGCGCAGTTTGTCGCGGCCGGAGCGGAGGGCTTTATGGCGTTGCGCGGTGATCCCCCGGGCGGCCCCCGGGCGCCATGGCCGGACGGCGGCGAGTTGACCTACGCCCTCGATTTGGTCGAGTTACTCAGCGAGCAGACCAACCTGCCCATCGGCGTCGCGGCTTTCCCATACGGCCATCCGACCGCTGCCTCCTTAGAGCACGATGCCGCCGTGTTGGCCCGCAAACAGGCCGCCGGGGCATCGTTCGCCGTCAGCCAGGTGGTGTTTGATCCGGCCGCGTATTTTCGCTTGCGCGAGCGGGCCATTAGGGCCGGTGCCACCCTCCCGATTGTGCCCGGGATCATGCCGGTGACGGCTGGGTCGAAGGAGGACAAGCTGGTGGCATTCTCGGGGGCGCCGTTGCCGGCGGCACTGTCTGCCCGCTTGGCCGCCGCGCCTGATCCCGCCGCCCGCGAAGCTCACGGCACCGAGTGGGCGGTGGAAACCGTCCGTGCCCTGATCGCCGGCGGGGCTCCTGGGGTGCACCTTTACACCCTCAACTCGACCCAAGCGGCTGAGGCGGTAGCCGCCGATCTGGCCACCGCGCGCGGCGTTGGCCGCCGCCGGTGAGCGGGCGCTGGACCCGCCCGGTTAGCCGATAATGCACAATCCACTGCACGGCGGCGCTGGACTGGGCAGCGCGGGGCGGCTTGCGGCAGGCTCGGGTGATGCCTACCGCTCCTATCCTGGTCAGAAATGCCGGCGGCCTTGATGTGTTGGCCGCGCTGCCCGCCATGCTCGGGTTCTATCCGCAAGACAGTGTTGTCATAGCGGGGATTTTGCCGCCGCGCGGCCGGCTGGGGCTGGTGCTCCGCGTGGATTTGGCTGACCAAGCGGGCCCGGCGGGCCGGGCCGCAGTGCGGAGCAACATGCAACGCATGCAGTCTTCCGGCGCGGTGGCGGTGTTCGTGGTGCGCTACGCTTCGTCAACTGCGGTTGAACTGGGCCAAGACCTGGGTTTTGGTGAGATGCTGCGCGAAGCGCGTGAGGTGGTGGATGTCACCGGGCTGTGGGATGTGCGTCCTGACCGCCTCCAGGAATACGACCCGATCACCAGCGAGCCGATTGGCGCGCCCTACAGCCCGGATGATCTCAAGTCGACGCAAGGTGCGGCTGCGGCAGCCGCCGCAGGACTGGTGCCGCGCCCACAGCGGGCCGACTTGGCCAAGATTATTGATGCGCCCATCCCGGTGCGGCGGGCCACTCGCAGGGCTGAGCGCCGCGCTTGGGACCAGGCCCTGGCGTTGTCAGGCCCGGAACTGGGCCGCTGGCGGGTGGTGGGGTTGGCGGCATGGCGCCTGTGGCTGGCCAAAGCTGTTGCGGCACCGGCCTCGACCGTGCTCCCGCCAAACGTCGCTGGAAAGGTCAATGCGCTGCTCGGCGACGGTGCTGGGCGGGACGCCATAATTTTGACTGCGTTCCGAGACGCGGATGATGCGCCGCGCCGGGCCGCACTGGGCCTGGGCAGCGACGAATTGTTGGACCCATTCACTTCGCTTGGCGTGGACACTGAGCTGTCAGACGCGGCGATCGGTCTGACCAGGCAGATGCTGAGCTATCTGGCGCCGCAGCGCCGGGGAGGCGGCTATGCGATCGGGGCGTGTTGGTATTGGTGGAACGGACAAGGCGCCGAGGCGAGTGAATGGGCCCGCGCTGGCATGGAATGCGACAACGCTCCGCCGCTGGCTCGCTTGGTCGCGGCGATGGTGGAGCAAGGAATTTTTCCCGACGCAGTGACCCAGTTGCGCGACGGATAAATTGGGTTTGACCCAATGTTTTGCGGCGTGGTGGGAACAATCGCGGAGATCTGCTCGTTATACTTACCGGAATCAGCGCGCTACGGCTCGACCGAACCATGCCTTGCGGTGAAGGCACTTCCCGACGGGAACCAGTGACTCGAAGCCGTCAGCGGGCCCCGAGGGTGGCCTTGGCAGCCGGAGACTAGGAGCGCGCGGTTACGGATGGAATCGAAGCTTCGCGGCAGCGCCCGCGGGTCAAAGCAAAGGAGTGGGTTACGTGCCGAAGGCTACTACGGCCTCGCTGGCGGAGATCGCCCCTAACACCAACCCGGACCTGGTGAACGCTGAGGCGTCCCAGGACAAGCCCGCAGCGCGCGCTGCCCGGCCGCCCCGCGGCCTAGCCCCGAAACAGGCCCCGGCCAAGCCACCGGCTGCCAAGACCGGGCCTAAGGTGGCCGGTCCCGACCCAGAGCGCAGCGGCGCCCGGTCCGTTGATCAGGTCAAAGACACCGCTGCACCCGCCAAGAAGCCGACCGGCGCCGCCAAGCCGGTTCCTGCGGCCAAGCCACCGGCTGCCGCTAAGCCGGTTCCTGCGGCCAAGGCGCCTGCCGACTCATCGGCTAAGTCGCCTGCGTCGGCCAAGTCCGCGAAGCCCGCCGCCAAGGCGGCTCCTGCCGCCAAAGCGCCAGCTCAGGCCAGTGCGGCCAAGACATCTCGTGCGGCCAAGGCGCCTGCCGACTCGTCGGCTAAGTCGCCTGCGCCGGCCGCGCCCGCGAACGCGGCAGAGCCTGCCGCTAAGGCGGCTCCCGCCACCAAAGCACCAGCTCAGGCAACTGCGGCCAAGTCAGCTACGCCAGCCAAGTCAGCTACGCCAGCCAAGTCGGCCGCGCCCGCGAAGACGGTCAAATCAGCCCCGTCGGCCAGGCCGGCTAAGGCGGCTAGTGCCGCCAAGGCACCTACCCAAAGCGCCACGGCCAAACGGGCGGCGGGTGCGGCGGGCGAGGAGACGGCATCGTCCACTGGGGCCCGCAGAACCAGGCGGTCGCGCCGGGCGGAACCCGCCACCCCGCCCGAACAAGCCTCTCCCGAAGTCCCCGCCACCGGCGATGACGTGCCTAAACACCCCGACCCGCCCGCCGCCGCGCCGGCCCCGGCCCCCGAAGCTGAGACACCGGACGAGGAAGAATCGGGGTTCGTGTTCTCGGACTCGGACGAAGACGACGCCCCGCCGCAACAAGTCCAAGTCGCTGGAGCGACGGCCGATCCAGTCAAGGATTACCTGAAGCAAATCGGCAAGGTGGCGCTACTCAACGCCGAACAAGAAGTCGAGCTTGCCAAGCGGATCGAAGCGGGGCTGTTCGCGGAGGAGAAGCTGGCCACGGAGCGGGGGCTGATCCCGAAACTGCGGCGCGAACTCGAATGGTTGGCGAGCGACGGGCGGCGCGCCAAGAACCACCTGCTGGAGGCAAACCTGCGGTTGGTGGTGTCCCTCGCGAAACGGTACACGGGCCGCGGGATGCTGTTCTTGGACCTGATTCAGGAAGGCAATCTGGGACTGATCCGGGCCGTTGAAAAATTTGATTACACCAAGGGATACAAGTTCTCGACGTACGCAACATGGTGGATTCGGCAGGCGATCACTCGCGCGATGGCGGACCAGGCCAGGACCATCCGCATCCCGGTACACATGGTTGAAGTAATCAACAAGCTCGCGCGCGTGCAGCGGCAGTTGCTGCAAGACCTGGGCCGGGAACCGACCCCTGAAGAACTCGGCCGGGAACTGGACATGACGCCGGAGAAGGTCGCCGAAGTCCAGAAGTACGGCCGCGAGCCCATCTCACTGCACACGCCGCTCGGCGAGGACGGAGACAGCGAGTTCGGGGACCTGATTGAGGATTCGGAAGCGGTGGTACCGGCCGATGCCGTCAGCTTCACCCTCCTGCAAGAACAGCTTCACGCTGTGCTCGACACGCTATCCGAGCGGGAAGCGGGCGTCGTGTCCATGCGGTTTGGGCTGACCGATGGACAGCCCAAGACGCTTGATGAGATCGGCAAGGTCTACGGTGTGACGCGCGAACGCATTCGACAGATCGAATCGAAGACCATGTCGAAGCTGCGCCACCCGTCCCGTTCGCAGGTGCTGCGGGACTATCTGGACTGAGCTGTCCCGGGCGCCCTGATGCGTCCTTGGCATACTTATGCGTTCTTTGCATGCTGAGGCGTACTGGAGTGCGCTAAGCGTGGATCCGCCGATGAGCGCCGGAGGGAAGCGCCAGACGGGTACGCTGGGCGTTCCTGGCCGGCGATGGCTACCCGGTGGCGTGGCGGCCTCGCGGTCCGGCTTCTTGAGCGGCGTGCCGGACTGGGCGGATTGGCTGGTCACGGGTTATGGTTGAGTGATGGCTGAGCGACAGGAATCCGGGTAGATGAGATCAGCTTGGCATGCGCGGAGACAGCCGACCAGCCGCCTGGGCCAATGGTGGCGGAAGTCCGGCCCGCCGGTTGCTGGCGCGCTGACCGGCCTGGCGCTGATTGCGATCATTTGGGGTGCGGCCTGGGCCTGGCCTCCGGCGGACTCATCCGGGCGGTCTACCGGCGCGCCTTCGGCCGGCGAGTCGGCCATGGCCATCTCCTCCAGCCCGGTCGCGGAACCGAAGACCCCGCCGGAGCCCGCAGCTAGCACCTCAGCCGGTCCCGCGCCAGAAGGTGCGAACCCATCCGGCGCCACGGCATCGTCCACCCCGCCGGTCCCCGTCTTGGCGACGGTCACCTACGATGTCGCCCCGAAGGGCACCGTCACAGTCGACTTGGATCAGTTCGCGGCTGAGGTGGCCGCCGTTTTCGCTGATCCGCGCGGTTGGCCAGCCGCCGGGATCGCCTTTGAACGCGTCGCATCCGGGGGCGACTTCACCGTCTGGCTGACACAACCGGAAGAGGTGCCGAGTTTCTCTAGCATCTGCACCTCCAACCTGTCGTGCTCAATTGGGCCGAACATCATCATCAACGAGACTCGTTGGCTCCAGGGCGCATTGCCTGGGGCGATGGAAGGCGTCGCGCTCGCCGATTACCGGGCCATGGTCGTCAATCACGAAGTGGGTCACTGGTTGGGTCACCACTTCCATTCGAGTTGCCCCGGCCCGGGCGAGATAGCGCCCCTGATGATGCAGCAGTCGAAGGGCTTGGACGGCTGTGTGTTCAACCAATATCCACTGCCTTCTGAACTGACTGCGCCGGACTTGTTCGGTTGACCCGCCCCGCAGGCCGGGCCCCCCGGGCGGTGCCGGGCAAGCCCGGCCGTCATGCGCCCCAATCCGGCCGCAGTCCCGGGGGACCCGAAGGCGGCTCAGCTACCGAGGTTTCAGCCCGTCAGTTGGTCTAACTGAGCAGGTCTGCTGGTTGGAGATCGTCACTGAAATCGTCGATGCGATGGGCCGTGGCCCGGAGACGAGGCATCGCTTCGCGCCCGTGGTGGGCGCAAAACAGCAGTTCGCCCCGCTCGAAGACAGCCCGGACATAAGCCCGCGCACCACAGCGGTCGCAACGGTCGCGCGCCACCAGGCGCGCCGGAGATTCAATTGTCATCACGTCCACATATAACCATCAGTTGGTCAAATCCTTACCGCGTTCGGGCCGGTCTTCGCCGCTGGCGTAACCCCAGCCCGCGCCGCTCCACCGGCGTGGCGGGAGCCCAGGGCGGCTTGGGATCGGATCGGCGGCCGTGCTCGGCTGGGTTGGGGCGGCGCCCTACCGGTGCGGGGCAGACGAAAGGTCCCACCGGCTTCCGCGCACCGACTTCGCCCCAGAGTACGCGGCCCGCTCGGCGGGACCTTCTATATATTCAACGAATGGCGGCCTGGGCCAGTTCCGCATTCGGGGTGTGTTCTTCATCACATTTCCGGGGCACCAGCGGCGGCGCGCGCGGGTTGCGTGGCAGGCCCTGCGGCCGGTCTGCCCCCGGTTTCGCGGCACGATGGCGCGGTGCGGCTTACGATGTCAGTGCCCGGCCATAGACTGCCAGGCGTGTCTTTAACTGTTGCGTCTGAGTACTCGGCCCACCATTTGCAAGTCTTGGAGGGGCTCGAAGCGGTCCGGAAACGGCCCGGGATGTACATCGGGTCCACGGATTCGCGTGGCCTGATGCACTGCGTCTGGGAGATCATCGACAATTCGGTGGATGAAGCGCTCGCGGGATTCTGCGACCAGATCACGGTGACTGTGTTCGCGGACGGGTCGATCGAGGTCCAGGACAACGGCCGCGGCATCCCGGTCGACATCGAACCCAAGACGGGGCTGACCGGGGTTGAGGTGGTCTTCACCAAATTGCACGCGGGCGGGAAGTTCGGCGGGGCGGGCGCCACGTACGGCGCGGCGGGTGGCTTGCACGGCGTCGGCGCGTCGGTGGTCAACGCGCTGTCCGCCCGGCTGGACGTGGAGGTCGCGCGCGGCGGGCGCCTGCACACCATGCGGTTCCACCGGGGAGAACCCGGCGCGTACGATGACGCCGCCCAGCCCAGCCCCACCGCCCCGTTTACGCCGTTTACGCAAGCGTCGGCGCTGGACATCACCGGTCGCGTGGCCAAGGCCAAGACCGGGACGCGGGTGCGCTACTGGGCGGACCCGCAAATCTTCCCCGACCCGGGTGGGTTTTGTTGGGAGGCTTTGACGGATCGGGCGCGGCAAACCTCGTTCTTGGTGCCAGGACTGGTGTTGCGGGTACGGGACTGGCGGGGCGAGACGCCCCTTGAGGAGGTCTTCCAGCATCAAGGTGGGGTGGTGGATTACGTCGAATATCTGGCGCCTGACCAGTCAATCCAAAAAACGTGGCATATCGTGGGCGAGGGCGTGTTCACCGAAACTGTTCAGCAGTTGGACCAGGACGGGCACCTGCGACCCACCGAAGTGGAACGGACCTGCGTGCTGGATGCGGCACTGCGCTGGGGGAGCGGCTATGACACGGTGGTCAAGACGTTCGTCAACATAATCGCCACACCCAAAGGCGGCACTCATCTGCAAGGTTTTGAGCAGGGTCTGCTCAAAGCGGTGCGCTCCCAAATCGAGGCGAACGCCCGGCGGCTGAAGACTGGCGGCAAGGACGGTGCGACGCGGATCGAGAAGGAAGACGTCCTGGCGGGGCTGACCGCTGTGGTGACCGTGCGGTTGGCGGAGCCCCAGTTCGAAGGCCAAACCAAAGAGGTGCTGGGCACGGCGCCGGTGCGGGCTATTGTGTCGAAGATCATGCACAAGGCGGTCGTCAAACGGCTCAGTTCCACCAAGAAGGATGAAAAGGCGGAGAGTTTCCTGATCTTGGAGAAGGTGGTCACGGAGATGCGTGCCAGGGTGGCGGCGCGCACTCACAAGGAGATTTCCCGGCGTAAGAACGCCCTGGAGACTTCTTCGCTGCCCGCCAAACTGGCCGACTGCCGCAGTTCGGACGTGGAGCGCTCTGAGTTGTTCATTGTGGAAGGTGATTCGGCGCTGGGAACGGCGAAACTCGCCCGCCAATCGGACTTCCAAGCCTTGTTCCCGATCCGGGGCAAGCTCCTCAACACGCAGAAGGCGTCCATTACGGACATGTTGAAGAACCTGGAATGTTCCGCGATTATCCAGGTGATCGGGGCGGGCTCGGGGCGCACTTTCGAGTTGGAGGCGGCCCGGTACGGCAAGGTGATCTTGATGACGGATGCGGATGTGGACGGCGCCCACATCCGCACGTTGTTGTTGACGCTGTTCTTCCGCTACATGCGTCCTTTGGTAGAAGCGGGCCGGGTCTTTGCGGCGGTGCCCCCGCTGCATCGCGTCCTGGTGACAACCAAGCGCGGCAAAGAGACGCATTACACGTATAGCGAGCGTCAACTAACCACGTTGATCGCGAAGCTGGAGCGTCAAGGGTTGAAGTATGCCCAGCCTGTCCAGCGTTACAAGGGCCTGGGAGAGATGGACGCACACCAGTTGGCCGAAACCACGATGGACCCGCGTCATCGTATGCTGCGTCGGGTCGGTGTGGCGGACGCCGCCGCCGCAGAGCGGGTCTTCGAGTTGTTGATGGGATCGGAGGTGGCGCCGCGCCGCGATTTCTTGGTGGAACACGCCGGCCTCCTCGACGCGGACCTGATCGACGCCTGACCGGGCCAGGGGCGCAACCGGCCGGGTGGGCTGTGTGGGGAATGTGGCGCTGATTGGCGCCGGGTCAGCCGACCGCGCTGCCGCGCAACCGGCCGGGCGGGCTGTAGGCGGGTGCAACGTTGACCGCGCCTGAGCGCCTTGTCGGCGGCGCGTGTGGCTGAGGGCATTTGGTCCCAGATAGGCTGTCCTGCGTGGAAATCCCGTCGCGCCACCCGTCCGGCATACCGATTGCGCAGCGGGTCCGCGCACCCATTGAGCTGTCCATCCCCTCACCGCGTCACCAGTTGCTGTGGCACCCGCTGCGTCAAGCCGACGAGGCGCAGCTCAACTCGTTGATGACCAGCACGGATGATGCTCCTGAGGTCGCCTTGGACCTGCTGTCGCCGGTGCTGGTCGGGGCACGCCAAATCAGTGTGGCGCGGGCGGGCGAACACGGAGCCACTCTGGGCGGGTTCGACCGCGCCGGCGTACTGCGGGCAGCGGGGATTTTGCACCTGTGGCCCGCGACCAACACGATTGTGGTGCATGGAGCGGTCGATTCGTCCTGGTCCGGCCGCGGGATTGGTGGTTCACTCATGGCCTGGCAGGAAGGCCGAGCGCGCCAGTTGCTGGGCGATCTCCCAGGCGACGGCAGAGTGCGGATGCTGGCCTACGTTGCTGAGTCGGCGCCGAACCAACGGCGCCTCCTGATGGCAGCCGGGTTCTCGCAGATGCGGTCCGTCTACAAGATGCGACGCGACCTGGAAGCACCCATCCCGTGCTGGAACTTACCGGACAACCTGAAATGGCGCCCGCTTGAACGGGTTGACCCCGAGTCGGTTCGCCAAGCCCACAATGAGGCCACCGCGAACGCTTGGGCACCCGGCCCGATCTACCCGTCGCTTTGGCAAAAGCGCTGGTCAGAGTACCGTCCGGAGCTCAGTTGTGTCGCGTTGGACCCAGCCGAAGGACGCGTTGCCGGCTACGTGCTCGCGCTGGTGCAACGCCCCACGTCGCAGCTGACACCGCGCTCGGAGGCAACGATCCACCGGCTCGCGGTGGTCCCGGGCTACCGGCAGCGCGGGATTGGGCGAGCGCTCATGAGTCGCGCTCTCAACCAGTTCGCCGATGACGGCCGCCGCTTCGCCGCCGCACCCTTAGACCCGGCGATGCCGCATTCCGGCCGCGCCATGTTCGAGGACTTTGGTTTCAGCCCCGGCGTCCGCTCCATTGTGTACGGCCTCGAACTCTAAGCCGGGATCCGCCGATGATCGCCGCAGGGAGGCACCAGACGGGTGCGATGGGCGTTCCTGGCCGAACTCCCGTGAAGGCTGGCAGCGTAGATCCGCTCTCGTCTTTTCCGCTGTTGCGCGGTGTTCTTGGTTTGTGACGTGCGGATGGGCGGCTTGTCGGGCCGTCGCGTCAGGTAGCAAAACCGGCGGCTGTGTCCGCTTCGCTCCGAGATTTTGTGGGGACCCCGAGTAGGCGAAACTCGGCTGGGGTGCAAGGGTTTCGGCTACCTGCCGGGGCTGGCGAGCGGCGCGGGCGGTCAGCGCCGGCCGGTGTCGAGTGTTTCAATTTATCTCCAGCCCAACCAAGCCCAACGCCCTGACCTGCGGTGATGCTGAGGGGCGGAGATAAATTGAAACACTCGACGAAACCCAGGAGATAAATTGAAACACTCGCGGCCCCAAGCCGACGAGTTGACACGCTCGGCGAGCCCATCGCGGCCCCCAGCCGACGAATTGACACGCCCGGCGAACCCATCGCGGCCCCAAGCCGCGTCGAGTGTTTCAATTTATCTCCTTTCCGGTGGCGAGTGTTTCAATTTATCTCCAGCCCAACCTAGCCCAGTGCTCTGACCTGCGGTGATGCTGAGGGCGGGAGATAAATTGAAACACTCGACGAAATCCAGGAGATAAATTGAAACACTCGCGGCCCCAAGCCGACGAGTTGGTACGCTCGACGGGCCCTTCGCGGCCCCAGCCGCGTCGAGTGTTGC
>JAITJY010000361.1 GCA_031278675.1 Bifidobacteriaceae bacterium | reverse complement strand
GGGGGACCGACCCGCAGCCAGGGGATCGGCGATGGCGGCCGGGGAGCCGAGCTGTGGCCGGGGGGCGACCGGTTTGGGAGGGAAATCGAAACTGTTGGCGCCGCACGCGGGCGACACCTACTGGGTCTGGGGGTTCGGGAGAGAAATCGAAGTTGTTGGCGCCGCACGCGGGCGACACCTGCTGGGTCTGCGGATTCGGGTGGGAAATCGAAGTGGTTGACGCCGCGCGCGGGCGACACTTGCGCCATCAACCCTCGCCACCGACGGAGTAACACGGTTGGCGCCGCGCGCGGGCGACACCTGCCCGCTAGGCTGTGGAGCATCAGACCCACTCAACTGAGAGACGGACATGACCGCGCAGGACACGACCCCAGACCCGAACACCTCACGGCCGGACACGACCCCAGACCCGAACGCCCCGAGCCCGAACACATTCAACAACCCGAACACCTCAGGGCCGGACACGACCAACGACCCGAACAGCTCAGGGCCGGACACGACCAACAACCCGAACACCTCAGGGCCGGACACGACCAACAACCCGAACAGCTCAGGGCCGGACACGACCAACAGCCCGAACAGCTCAGGGCCGGACACGACCAACGACCCGAACAGCTCAGGGCCGGGCGCGCCGGACAGTTCCTTTGCGCGGAGTGACACAGGGGTGCAGATTGACACGGTGGCGCACGCGGCAGCCACGCCAGAAACGAAACTGCCTTGGCGGGAACTCGGATTGAAACAGGACGAGTTTGAGCGGATCAAACAGATTCTGGGGCGGCGGCCCACCAGCTCCGAGTTGGCGATGTATTCGGTGATGTGGTCAGAACACTGTTCCTACAAGTCCTCCAAGAAGCACATCCAGGCCCAATTTGGCGCAAAAACAACCCCTGAGATGCGCAAACGCCTCATGGTCGGGATTGGTGAGAACGCTGGAGTGGTGGACCTAGGCCAAGGCTGGGCGGTCACATTCAAGATCGAGTCCCACAACCACCCGTCGTTTGTCGAACCGTACCAGGGTGCTGCGACTGGGGTGGGCGGGATAGTGCGGGACATTATGGCGATGGGCGCACGGCCGGTCGCGGTGATGGACCAACTGCGGTTTGGGCGGATCGACCATCCTGACACGGTGCGGGTGGTCCACGGTGTGGTGGCGGGGATCGGGGGCTACGGCAACTGTCTAGGGCTGCCGAACATTGGCGGGGAGACGGTGTTTGACTCGGCCTATCAGGGAAATCCGCTGGTCAACGCGGCCTGTATCGGCGTGATGCGCCATGAGGACATCCACTTGGCCAATGCGTCTGGGGTTGGCAACCTGGTGGTCATGTTCGGGGCGCGGACCGGCGGCGACGGGATTGGTGGTGCGTCCGTGCTGGCCAGCGAGACATTCGAGGCGGACGGCCCGTCGAAGCGGCCATCGGTCCAGGTGGGTGATCCGTTCCAGGAAAAGGTCCTGATCGAATGCTGTTTGGAACTATTCGCCGCAGGCGTGGTGGAGGGTATTTCTGATTTTGGGGCGGCGGGCCTGAGTTGTGCGACTTCCGAACTGGCGGCGGCCGGCGAGGGCGGCATGCGGGTTGATCTGGACAAAGTGCTGCTCCGCGATCCGCGGTTGACGCCGGAAGAGATCCTCATGTCGGAGTCGCAGGAACGCATGATGGCGGTGGTCGCCCCGGATCGGTTCGCGGCGTTCGAGGCGATTGCTCAGCGTTGGGATATCGAATATTCGGCGGTCGGGGTGGTGACAGCGACGGGTCGACTTGAGGTGGATTACCGGAAGGCGCGGGTGGTGGATGTCGATCCGCACACCGTTGCCCGCGACAGCCCCGTCTATGACCGGCCGTATGCGCGGCCTGCCTGGCAGGACGCATTGGTCGCGGACACGCCGGATAGGTTGGCCCGGCCCGCCAGTCCGGCTGCGCTCCGGGCCACGGTGCTCCAGCTAACGGCGTCCCCGAACCTCTGTTCGCGTGCCTGGATCACGGACCAATACGACCGGTTTGTGCAGGGTAACACCGCATTGGCGATGCCCGATGACGCCGGTGTAGTCCGCGTCGATGAGTCCAGTGGGCTGGGGCTCGCTTTGGCAACTGATGGGAATGGTCGTTACACCAAACTCGACCCGCGGATGGGTGCGATGCAGGCCTTGGCTGAGGCGTACCGTAACGTCGCCACGGTGGGGGCGGAGCCGCTCGCGGTGACGGATTGTTTGAACTTTGGTTCGCCAGAGTCGCCTGATTCAATGTGGCAGCTTGTGAGTGCGATGGAGGGTTTGGCGGACGCCTGTTGTGCCCTTGGCGTGCCCGTGACCGGCGGGAATGTGTCGCTTTACAACGAGACTGGTGAGATTGGTCACCCGGATTCGGCAATTCATCCGACCCCGGTGGTAGGAGTGTTGGGCGTGCTGGATTCGGTGGCTGACGTGGTTGCGTCTGGTTGGCGCGAACCGGGGCTGGCGATCTGGTTGCTGGGCGCAACCGCTGGCGAGTTTGGTGGATCGGTTTGGGCTGATGTGGTCCATGCCCACCTGGGCGGCACGCCGCCCCGGGTGGACCTGGACGCCGAACGCCGTTTGGCTCGTGTGCTGACCGGCGCGGCCCGCGCCGGTTGGTCGGCTGCTGCGCACGATTTGTCTGATGGTGGCCTTGCCACCGCTCTGGTTGAGGCGGTGCTGCGCTATGGCGTGGGCGCGGCGGTTGACTTGGGGGGCGTGACTGGGCGTGACGGCATCGTCCCATTCGAGACTCTGTTCTCGGAAAGCCAGGCGCGAGCGCTTGTGGCGGTCCGGGGCGAAGATGAGCCGGATTTCGCTGCGCTGGCCGCCGCTGAGGGTGTCCCGGCGCTGCGTTTGGGTGTGACCGGCGGCGCTGAACTGCGCGTGGCCTGGCCGGAAGGTTCCTTTGCGATCCCCCTAGCGGAACTCCGTGAGGCGTCCTCAGCAACCCTCCCGGCGCACTTCGCCTAAGCCTCGATCCACCGATCCTCGCCTACTGCGCCCTCCAGCCAGGCATGCTGGACGCCCCCGGCCAGCCGGGCAGGCCCCCGGCCTGCCATCGCCGGCCAAGAAC
>JAITJY010000312.1 GCA_031278675.1 Bifidobacteriaceae bacterium | reverse complement strand
GGCGGTGGAGCCGTCCTGGGCGGAGGAACCGCCCCGGAGGGGGTGGCCACCGCCGGTTGAGCCGGTGGTGGACCAGTCAGCGGCCCCGTTGGGGCGCCCGGTCACCTCTTTCACGCGGTTCAGGCCCGTTTCGCGGATGCCGATTCCAGAAGAGCTAATTCCGGCCCTCCCGGGTGATGTGGGACCCGGAGGGGTCCAGATGGGATCGGCCTGGAGGGCGTTCCCGGGGCGCTCGGAGGGAGTGGCGACCGTGCGCTACCGGGGGCGCCAAGCGCAAGAGTTGCCCCTTGCCGAACTCGGGGAGGTGTCCCTGGCGGAACCCGGACCTCCGCCGTTCCTGGCGGAACCCGGATCGCCGTTCCTGGCCGAACCCGGATCGCCGTTCCTGGGCGAACCTGGGGCGCCGTTCGTGGGGGAACCGGGACCTCCGCAGTTCGTGGGGGAGTCGGGCCCTTCGCCATCGGGTGAAGTGGGACCTGCGCCGTTCCTGGGCGAACCTGGGGCGCCGTTCGTGGGGGAGTTGGGCCCCTCGCCATCGGGCGAAGTAGGATCTGCGCCGTTCCTGGGCGAACCGGGGGCGCCGTTCGGGGGGGAGTTGGGCCCCTCGCCATCGGGCAAACCTGGATCTGCGCCGTTCCTGGGCGAACCTGAGGCGCCGTTCGTGGGGGAACCGGGCCCCTCGCCATCGGGCGAAGTGGCGGCACCGAAGCGGCGGCAGTGGCACCACAAGGCATCGACAGCGCTGGGTTTCCATCCGCCGAGGCGGCATCTGTCCGCCAAGACGAGCATCGCGTTGATCGTGGCGGCGGTACTGGTCTTGCTGGCCATCCCGGTCACCATCATCGGCGTCACCGGCGGCTTCGACCGCCCGGTCGAAACTCCCCAGCCGGTCGCGCCATCAAGCCCGGCGCCGGGCGAGGCGGGGGCGACGGCCTGGTCGCTGGGCCGGGACTTCGCTTCGGGCGACTTCACGCTGGAACTGGTGGCGTACGAGGACGCACTGGCCGCCCTGGCGGAGGACGGCAGCGAGATCGCCGAAAACGGCCAATGGGTGCTCGTCGAGATCAAGGTCCGCAACAACGGCACCAAAGAAGGAACGTTCATCCCCGACCAACAGGTGCTCATCGTTGAGACGGGACAAACGTTCAACAACGAGCCGGCCTCGGCGCTGGCGCACGCCGACTTCAAACTGGGGGTCTCCCCGATCGCGCCAGGCGGCACACAGACCGGGTTCTTTGCCTTCGACATACCGATCGACGCCCGCGCCACAGAACTGAGGCTGGTGGGGCGCCTCGGCGAATCGCCCGTCTCGGTGCCCCTCGGATGAACCAGCCCACCGTCCCCAGCCGCTGGCTTAGCTGGGTGCTGCTCGCGTTGGCCTACCTCGGATCTCACACCCTGATGATCTGGCTGGCAGTGGGTCCGGGCGCCGCCGGCTCAACCGACACGAACCTGTACGCCTGGTGGGTCGCCACGGGCGAACAAACCGGCGATTGGGTGGGCATCGAAGCGGACTGGGTTTACCCCGTGGGCGCGCTGATCCCCATCCTGGCGGCAGCCATCAAGGGCACGGGCGCCGCCTATCTACCGGTCTGGTGTTTCATGGTGGCCATCTTGAACCTCGCGGCGGCGGGCATCGCGGTGCGGATCGTTTCTATCCGCCGGGCAGTGCTTCCATTGACCGGATGGTTCGCGTTCTTGGTGGCGCTGGGCCCGGTTGGGCTGGCCCGGCTCGATGCGGTCATGATGCCGCTGGTGTTGATCGCGTTGTTGCTCGCCGCAGCGCGGCCCGCCATGGCGAGCGCACTGGTCACATTGAGCGCCTGGGTTAAGGTCGCCGGCGGCGCCGCCATCATCCCGTTGGCGTGCATCCAAAAGACCTGGCGTGACCGGCTGGTCCGTGTGGTCTTGCCGGCAGCGGTCGCCTGCGCAGCCGTGATGGTCTGGCAGCACTTGGCGGGTGGAACCTGGGGCACGCTGACCTCGTTTGTGCGGGCGGAAACTGGCCGTGGCCTGCAGATCGAGGCGATCCTTGCCACGCTGCCGGTGCTGGGCCACGTGTGGCGCGGCGAGGTCATGTGGCGCTACAACGACGAATTGGGTACCTATGAAACCTGGGGCACCGGTGCCGAGGTGGCGCTAACCGTGAGCGATCTGGCGTTGCCGGCCGTGGTGGTGGTGGTCGGTGTGGCGTGCTGGGCGGCGCGGCATCGTCCGACGGATGCCCTGCTGTTGGGCACGCTCGCCATGATGACCGGCTTGATTGTGGCGCACAAGGTCGGCTCGCCCCAATTCGTGGCCTGGGTCGCGCCGCCGGTCGTGGTAGGGCTGGGCTTGCGGCGAGCCCCCTTGTTCTGGGGCCCAATCGGGGCATTGTTGCTGGTCGCAGCCGCTCTGACGGGCTGGCTCTATCCCTGGGGCTACTTCGAGTTCTTGGACGGGAAGCCGTTCGCGCTGGCGCTGTGGGTGTTGCGCAACCTGATTGTGACCGGGGTCTTCGGCGCGTCCTTGGTGGCGCTGGTCCGCCGAAGAGGCGCTAGCGTGGAGCAATGACCGGGCACAGTCAGGACGGCGCAGCGGCCGGGCACGGGCACAGCCACGGCGACGGGCATGGGCGCGGGCACAGCCACGGCGACGGGCATGGGCGCGGGCAAAGCCACGGCGACAGCCACGGGCACGGTAGGACGATGCCGTGGGGGCGCCGTCACGTTGCCCTGGCGGTGGTGATGGGTGCGCTCGCGGTGGCAACCATTGTGGGCCTGGTGTGGCTGTGGCCCAAAGCGGGTGAGCTCCCGGCCAAGACGCCGTTCTTGGCGCCCAACGCGGAGCGGGCCCCGGGCGTTGTCACAAAGATAGAACCAGAGCGCACCGAAGGCCAAGTGGTGTTCCGGTTGGATGACACGGGTCAGGAAGTGCGTCTCTACACGGTCGGTGAAGTCCCGTTGGAAGACTTTGGCCTCGGGGATCACATCCAGACCTTGCGTTTCCCCGACGCGGGCAGCGCCACGGGCGAGATCTATGTGTTTTCAGACTTCTATCGCGCTTCGCCCATGCTGCTGCTCGCAGTGCTGTTTGTGCTGGTGGTGGTCGCAGTGGCGCGGCTCAAAGGCGTGGCGGCGGTAGTTGGTCTGGTCGGGGCGCTTGGATTGGTCTGGTTCTTCGTGTTGCCGGCGCTGACGGCGGGTCGCCCGCCGTTGGCGGTCGCGCTGACCGGAGCCAGCGCCGTGATGTTCATCGTGGTCTACTTGGCGCACGGCGTCTCGGTCAAATCCACCACGGCGCTGCTGGGCACATTCCTGGGCACGGCGGTGGTGGCAGCGTTGGCCTGGTGGGCGGTGCCGGCGACACATCTGATCCCCATGACGGACGAATCGCTGGTCCAACTGTCCTACGCTGTGCCCGCCGCAGATCTCAAAGGCGTGTTGCTGTGCGGGATGGTGCTGGCCGGCGTGGGGGTGCTCAACGACGTCACAATCACTCAGGCGTCTGCGGTCTGGGAGTTGCGGGCGGCGGCGCCGCAGGCCCCGCGCCGGACGGTGTTTTCCCACGCGATGCGGATTGGCCGCGACCACATTGCGTCTACGGTCTACACCATCGCTTTCGCCTATATTGGCGGGGCGCTCGGATTGTTGCTGGTGGCCTCGACCATGGATCACACGATTGCGCGGCTCCTGACGGTGGAGGATGTCGCATCCGAACTGGTCCCGATCCTGGTCGCCTCGATCGGTTTGGTGCTGGCGATCCCGCTGACTACGGCGATTGGGGCGTGGCTGGCGGGCGGAGCCCAGCGAGCCAATCCAGAGTCTCAGTGATGTAACGCGACCTGACCGGCTCAGGGCTCAGCGCCAGGTCATGAGCACCACCTTCAAACGAACGTACTTCAACGTCCAGCCCCAGTTTCGGCGCGAGACGCCACATCTGGCGCGGGTCTAGGATCGAATCGGTGGTGAGGAGTTCGGGGTGGTGATGCACCGGGTCGCCCCGCCGCAGTGATGTCGTCACCAGCACCGGGCAGCCCGCCTCAATCCCGCGCGCAATCCGCCGCTGCCAGCGCCGCACCGACGCGAACCAGGCGGGCCGCACAGGGAACCCATCATGCGGTTTCCACGTCAGGTCGTAGTCCCATTCGCCGCCCGTGGCGGCATGCAACGCCCTCCCGTAGTGCACCTTCAGCCCCGCAATCGGTACCGTCGGCACCGCCCGCGCCAGCCCCGACACAAGCCACGTGAGCGGCCCCCGCATCAGCCAATTACCGTTGAAATCCAGCCACGGCGAGTTCAGCACCAGCGCCCTGACACGCCCCGGATTGGCCGCCGCCCACAACGGCAAGATCAAACCTCCCGTTGAGTGTCCGATGCCGACCAGGCCGCCCCCAGCCCCTTCTTCGCCGATCGCTTCGGCCGCAGCGCTCAGGTCGCGGGCATAGACCGAGATGTCGGGAACGTAGTTGGGCGGATCAGGCCAATAGGCCAACGACCTGCCATAACCCCGCAGGTCGATCGCATAAAACCGGTAACCGCGCGCCTCGTAGGCGTCCGCCAGGTGCGCCTGGAAGAAATAGTCGACAAATCCGTGCAGATAGAGCACAGCCGGCGCCCCGGCCCGCGCGGCGAGGCCCGGAAGCGACCGGCGGACCAAAGTGGCGCTCCCACCATCCGGCAAGGCGAGCCGCCTCATCTCAAAACCGTCGAGGATGTCAGGGACCCAAAGGGCGGGAAGCTGTAGCTGTGGCACGGCATCAATCATGCCGCACGTCGCCGCGTTGCTGGCGCGTGCGCAGACGGGTAGCCTTAGGGGGCTTGCGTGGAGGCGTCGCATAGAGGCCTAGTGCGCCCGCCTGCTAAGTGGGTTGGGGGTTTGAGCCCCCTCGCGGGTTCGAATCCCGCCGCCTCCGCCTTGCCAGCCACCACCCGCGACCGCGCGCGAAGCGCACAGATCGCACGCGACCGCGCGCAAAGCCTCGATCCACCGGTCCTTGCCTACTGCGCCGCACCAGCCAGGCACGCTGGACGTCCCTGATCGGCCGGGCAGGCCACCGGGTAGCTACCGCCGGCCAGGAATGCGCGACCAGCCAGGCACGCTGGACGTCCCTGATCGGCCGGGCAGGCCACCGGGTAGCTACCGCCGGCCAGGAATGCCCGGCGCACCCGTCTGGTGCCTCACTGCGGCGATCATCGGTAGATCTAGGCTAAGACCGCCAGGTCAACAGGATCTTGCCGACCACATCTCCGGCCTTCATAGCCGCGTGGGCCGCTGCGGCCTCGCTCGCGGGGTAGCGCGCCCCGATCACTGGGCGGGCTTGCCCCGAAGTGACCAATCCCCACACGTCTCGGCGCACCTCGCGGATCACCTGGGCCTTACCGGCCGCAGACCGGTTGCGCAAATTGGTGGCCATCACCCGCTGGCGGCGGGCGAGGAGGCGACCCAGGTCCAGTTCCGCCCGCGCGCCGCCCATCAGCCCGATCACCGCCAACGTCCCGCCGGGAGCCAAAGCCCGCAGATTCCGTTCCAGGTAGGACGCACCAACCACATCAAGGATCAGGTCAGCGCCCCGCCCCCCGGTTGTCTCCGCCACGGCTTGAACAAAATCCTCGCCCCGGTAATCAATCCCGCGGGCAGCGCCAAGCGCCTCGCACGCCCGCGCCCGTTCTGCTGAGCCGGCGGTCGCCAAGACCAGCGAGCCGAGCGCAGCCCCCAGCGCAATCGCCATAGTCCCGATCCCGCCTGCACCGCCGTGCACCAACACCGCTGCCCCCGGTGCATAGCCCGCCTCACGGAAGTTGGACCAAACGGTGCACACGCTTTCCGGAGCCGCACCCGCATCCACCAGCGGGAAGGCGGCAGGAACGGGCAGGAGGCAGGCGGCATCGGCCACTGCATATTGCGCGTAACCGCCACCAGGCAGCAGCGCCGCCACCGCGTCACCGACTTGCCAGCGCTCCACCCCGGGACCTAGCTGCGCGATCCGCCCGGCGCATTCCAGCCCCAGCAACGGCGAAGCGCCGGGCGGTGGCGGATAGGCACCGCGCGCCTGCAGCAGGTCAGCGCGGTTGACGCCCGCCGAGTCCACCTCCACCAGCACTTGTCCAGGGCCGGGGGTAGGCAGAGGCAGTTCGGCCACCGCGAGCCGGTAGTCGCGCCCAGGATTTTCTACGACGATGCCGTGCACGCCACCCAAGTGTAATTCGCCCACCAAGGGGCGCTCGCGCCCACTAGCATTGAGGCCGTGCGCTATTACCTCGACGGGACCACAATTGTGCGTGCGGCCGGCGATTCGCCGGAATCCGACGCCCTGCGCGAGTGGATCGCCAACCACGAGAACGAGTTGGTTACTTCAATCCTGGCGCGCTGGGAGGCCAGCGAAGACCTGGTGTCCTTAGACCGCGACCACCGGATGCGGATCTATGACCAGTTGGGCGGCATCCCGGAAATCCCGGTGTCCGGCCGGGCCCTGGAGGTCGGCTCGTATGCGGTGGCGGCCGTCTCGCCGTACGCCGCACTGCACGTCGGGCTGGCTGCTGCCGAAGAAGCGATCACCGTGATGATCACCTACAACCCCGAAGTGGCATCAGCCGCGCGGCTCTACGGGCTGAGAGTGATCAGCCCGGGCCGCGACCCGGGCTGGTACCTCCGCTAGTCTTTGAAGGCCGAAGGAGAGTTGCCGGAGCGGCCGATCGGGACGGTCTTGAAAACCGTTGATGCGCATGGCGCATCCGTGGGTTCAAATCCCACACTCTCCGCTAGCGGGTCCCCACAAACTCTCGCCGCTTCGCTTCGAGGTTTTGCGGGGACCCTGAGGGGCCGCACCGCACGAACTCTCGCCGCTTGGCTCCGAGGTTTTGCGGGGGCCCCGAGGGGCAGGGCTTTTAGCAAAGTCGTGGCGGGGTGTCGCGGGGCGGGCGTGGGACGGTTTCGGCGGGCGGGCGTGGGCGTGTTTCGTGTTTGGGGCGGCTGGGGAATAGGTGGTCTGCGGGGTT
>JAITJY010000301.1 GCA_031278675.1 Bifidobacteriaceae bacterium | reverse complement strand
CATGATTGGCTCCTTTAGTGGTCGGTGCGAGTCTCGGTGCGAGTCTCGGTGTGGGCGGGTGGTTGGGATGACGGCATCGGCGGTCAGGGGGTGGGAGACGGGGCCGGGCGGACGATGGGGGCGAAGCCGGGCTCGCCCTCGCGACCCATCTCTGGCAGGCGGCTCACCGCCCACGCTCCGGCCAGCCCGAACAGCGCCAGGAAGAGGTAGAGCGCGGTGAAGCTGCCCAACGCGAGCAGGGCGGGCGCGATGAACGGCACCAGCGACTGCGGGATGGTATTGGCCATGTTGACAATCCCGAGGTCCTTGCCAGCATTCTCTGAGGAGGGCAGCACCCGCACGCACAGGGCGGTGTCGACCGAGTACAGCAGCCCTGCGGCTATCCCCTGCCCCGCCATCGCCACGAACACCACGCCAATCGACGGCGCCACGGCCATGATGACCAGCGACCCGGCCGCCGCCAGGCCCGCCGTCACCACAAACGGCTTCTGCCGCCGCAGCCTGTCCGAGAGGTAGCCGCCAACCACACTGACCAGGGCGATCAGCGCCGTTGAGACCAGCGAGAGTTGAAGCACAAGGCCACCCACCTGATCGGCCGGCACCTCAAACCGCCCCATCAGGAAGAAGGCGTTGTAGGTGCCAACCGCCAGGGCGCAGGTGATCAGGAAGCGGACCAGCCAAGCCCAACCCAGGGCAGGATAGCGGGCCGGGTTGAACCACAGCGACTTGACCAGATCGAGCGGACTGGCGCCGCCCGTCGGCCGGGACGCCTGGCGTTCTTTGACGAGGCAGGTGGCCAGGGCGCCGAGTGCGGCGCCGACGCCGGCCACGATCAGCCATTGGGCTACCGGGTTCTTCACCTGCGCCACCGCCGTCAGGCCAGCCAGCGGTCCTACGACGGCGGCCAGCCCAAGGATCCCGGTCACAGTACCCCGCCGGCCCTCGGGGACCTGGTCTGGCATCAGCGCGGTGGTGGCTGCTTGCTGAAAGTTCAACAGCGTTTGGACTGCGCACCAGACCAGTGCCACCTGCCAGACCTGGGTGGTCCAGGCCATTGTCGCCAGCACTGCGCAACCGCTCAGCGCCCCGGCCAAGATCCATGTCCGGCGGCGGCCGAAGCGCGCCGCGGTGCGGTCGCTGATCCTCCCGCCAAGTGGGTTGGCGACCAGCGCTAACAGTGCCCCCAAGCCGGTGACCAGCCCAAACGCCGATGTGGCGGTGTTCGGCGCGATGCGCGTCAGGTGAAGTGTGAGCAGCAGTTGGAGCGGCGTCAGCAGCGCGATATACGCCCCGATGGCGGAAGCCGCCATGGCTGCCGCCAAGCGGGGCAGCGGCGTTGCCGCCTCGGTCCGCAGCATGGGTCCTGCCGGGGCCGCCGCCTGGGCGGCCTGCCCCTCGGACGAGGCGGCGGCGCCGGGTGAGCCGGCGGTTTGGGGTGAGTGGGCGGCGGCTGGCGGTGCGGCGGCGCCGGGTGAGCGGGCGGCGGCTGGCGAGGCGGCAGCGCCGGGTGAGGCGGCGGTTTGGGGTGAGCGGGCGGCATCGGGCGAGGCGGCGGCGCCGGGTGAGGCGGCGTCATTGGGCGAGTGGGGGGCCGAGGCTGGCATGGGGACTCCTTTGTCCGGCTACTCGTAGTTTTGGGAGGACCTCCCATTTGGGAGAGCCACCCATATGCTAGACCTGCCCCAAATGGGGGTCAACCCCAATAGGGCTATCATTGTGAGATGGGATTGCGCGAGAAGAAGGCCGCCCGTACCCGCGAGCGCATCCGCCACGAGGCGGTCAAACTGTTCAGCCGCCGAGGCTACGAGGCGACCACCGTAGAACAGATCGCGGAGGCGGCCGAGGTCGGAACCTCGACGCTCTACCGGTTCTACCCGACCAAGGATTCGATCTTGCTGCGGCACATGCCCAACCTCTTACTCGCCCCGACGCTGCGCAAACGCTTCGCCACGCATCCCGACGAGGAACTGGGCCTAGCGCTCGGGCACGCTATCTATGACACCGCCGCAAGCGGCTGGAACCGCGAGGTGCTGGTCATTCGCGACATCTTGGACCGCAGTCCCGGGCCCCGGGCGCGCCTGTGGGACACCGTCGAAGAGGAGCGAACCCAACTCGCCGAAGTGATCGCCGAACGAGTCGGCAAGGCGCCATCCGACACGTGGGTAGTGTTCACCGCCTGGGCCGCGTTGCTGGTGTGGTCAATGGCAGCGGACGCGTGGCGGGCCAACCCGGACGCCCTCAGCCCCGGCAAGGTGGCCGAGCAGATCATCAGCCAATTGGCCGGAAACGACGTGGTCATCCCCCGCCTGTGAGCCTCGCGGCCTGTCCGCGTCCGGCATTGCCGGGCCAGTTAGCGCGGGGCGGCTTTGGGCGCAACCCGCCGGGTCGCCCCGCAGTGGTGGGGGCGCGGCGGCATCGGACGATGGCGGGGTGGGGCTGGGGGTGTGGCGGTGCCGGACGATGGCGGGGTGGGTTGGTGGTGGGCGGCATCGGACGATGGTGTGGCGGGTTGGCAGCGCCGATGCCCAGGGGTTTACGGGGATAGCACCTGGTAGATGGGGCGCAGGCACTCCACGAGTGGGCGGCCGCGCACGGCGAGGTCAACCGCTGGGAGCTGGTCACACAGTGCATCGGGAGCGCCGGTCGGAGCGCCGAGGCGCGGCAGGGCGGCGGGCATCACATAGAACGAGTCCAAGCTGACCGAGAGCGGCGCAGGCGGGACAGCGTGATCCTGGTCAGCTACGGCCACGCCGGTGCGGATCGCAGCGAGTGAACCGAGCAACGACTCGCGGTCACGGCCGCGCCACTCCAAGATCTTGAAAGGATCATCGTCGAATTGCTCCGCCAAGAGATAAAACACGGCGGCGATATGTTTACAAGGCACTGACCAATCCGGGCAAGAACAATCCATCGAGAGTTCAGCGGCGCTGGTCGGGAACAACGGCAATTCAAGCGAATTGAACAGTTCCTCGATATCCTCAGGCATTTCCCCAGACAAGAGTTTTGCCGCATACCAAGCATCCTTTGCCAAGGCAGTGGCGACACGTTGCCAATCTGCCTTGCCGAAGGAGTTCAGACCCAGGCGGACCCTGTAAGGCTTCCGCCTGGAACCCTGCACCGAAGCAATCACCACCCCGGGGGCAATCTCCAAAGACAGGACCTGACCGCGCCGCGCATAATTCCTGCCGCGGCTCAGCCGCGCGCCCAAATGGAACGATTCGAGCACCTCAATAAACCGCTCCGACCACCAGGTCTGGGCTATCGCCCCCCGCTTCGAACGCGCTTTGAGTCCGCCATCAACCGCTATTGGGCGGCTCGGCGGCGGATACCAACCAGACCAGTTGCCGCTCATCGCGGCCTCATCAGCGCCGCCGGTGCTGGTGCCAGTGCCGGTGAGGCAGCTGGCGCCGGTGCTGGGGTAATCGCCGGGGGCGGAGTTGGGGCCGTCGGGTGCGGCGGCCCTGCCGTCGGCCGGTCAGCGGGGGTCAGTGCCAGGGTAATCGCCGGGGGCGGAGTTGGGGCCGTCGGGTGCGGCGGCCCTGCCGCAGGCCGGTCAGCGGGGGTCGGTGCTGGGGTAATCGCCGGGGGCGGAGTTGGGACCGCCGGGTGCGGCGGCCCTGCCGCAGGCCGGTCAGCGGGGGTCGGTGCCAGCGTCACGGTCGCTGGCGTGGCCGGGAGCGTCCTGGTTAGCGGGGGCATTGTCATTGTTATTCTCCGATGGCCTCTTGCGACAGTTCGAATAAGGAACGCAGCTCGCTGGTGCTCAATTCGGTCAGCCAAGCTTCGCCATCGCCAACCACCAGGTTGGCCAGCTCCTTTTTGAGCTCGATCATTTGGTCAATTTTGTCTTCGAGTGTGCCCGTGCAAATGAACTTACGCACCTGCACATTACGTTTCTGCCCAATCCTGAAAGCACGGTCCGTCGCCTGATCCTCGACCGCCGGATTCCACCACCGGTCAACGTGGATCACATGATTGGCGGCAGTCAAGTTCAGGCCAGTGCCTCCAGCTTTGAGCGACAAGATGAACAACGCCGGACCGTCCGGCTCATTGAAAGCCTGGACTAGTTGGTCGCGGCGCAGACGCGGCGTGGAACCGTTCAAATAAGCCAACCGTGGGCCGAACCGGGCAGTCAAATGCCCCAGCAACAAGTCACCGAACTCGGTGTATTGAGTGAACAGCAACGCCTTGTCGCCCTCCGCCAGGATTTCCTCACACAATTCTTCGAGTCTGGTAACTTTGCCGGAACGGCGTCCCACCGCAGAAGCATCATGCAAGAACTGCGCCGGGTGGTTACAAATCTGTTTTAGTTTGGTCATGGTGGCCAGCACCAAACCCTTGCGTTCAATCCCGGTGGCGTGCACAATCCGGTCCATCATGTCGTTGACCAAGACCTGATAGAGCGAAGCCTGTTCCGGCGTCAGCACACAACGTTCCTTGATTTCAATCTTGTCCGGCAGATCCGTGATAATAGACTTATCGGTCTTGAGCCGACGCAAAATATAGGGCTGAGTGACCCGCCGTAACCGGGCGACCGCTTCCGGGTTGCCCAGCCGTTCAATCGGCCGCGCATAACGTGTCTTGAAAACTTCAGGACCCCCCAAGATTCCCGGGTTGCAGAAGTCCATAATTGACCACAATTCCGTCAGTCGGTTCTCCACCGGGGTGCCGGTCAGCGCTAAGCGGTGCGGCGCCTGGAGTTGACGCACCGCCTTGGCGGTCTGTGAAGTCGCATTCTTGATGGCCTGAGCTTCATCCAAGACAATCCGGGCCCAATCTACTTGCCCCAGGTCGTCGGCATCGCGCAATGCCATGTAATAACTGGTGAGGACTACGTCACTGTCCTTGACGCCCTCCTGGAAAGCCACGCCGTGGGCCCTGCCCGGACCATGGTGAACATATGTCCGTAGTGACGGGGTGAACTTAGCGGCTTCGCGCTCCCAGTTGGACACCAAGGAGACCGGGCAGATCAACAACGTGGGAGCCCGGTCCGGTTGATCGTGGCGCTCCGCCGCCTCAAGCGCCAACAACTGAATGGTCTTGCCGAGCCCCATATCATCCGCCAGGCAAGCGCCCAGGCCGAGCTTGCCCAGGAACGACAGCCACGCCAACCCGCGCGACTGGTAGGGCCGCAACTCCCCGGTGAACGAATCCGGCAGATCAACCTCGCCGATCCGCACATCCAACTTGCCGGCCAACAAATCGCCCAGCACACCCTCCGCGTCAATCGAAGTCACCGGCAGCGGCATGTCCAAATCATCCGGATGAGCTGCCGCCAAAGCGAGGATCTCGCTGACGGTCCGCCGCCCCGCCTGCCCGGCTCCCTCGACAAATGCCACAGCCTCCTGGAGCCGTTCCGGATCGAACACCACCCATTGGCCACGGAGGAAGACCAGCGGTGTCTTGGCTTGTGCCAGCGCCGCGAGTTCCTCGGCAGTCAGCGGATCATCGCCGAGGGCCACCTGCCACTCGAACTCGCACAGCGACGGCCCCGCGAGCAAACCGGCCGCCACGCCATCGCCATCGATGGGACTTGCCATGCCCTTCACCCCGAGTCGGCGCCGCGCCCCCCACCACGACGGCACCATTACCCCGAATCCAGCCTGTTCTAGCAGGTCAGCGGTCTTCGTTAAGAAATCGACCACGCCGGTCGCGTCCAATTCCAGCGAT
>JAITJY010000122.1 GCA_031278675.1 Bifidobacteriaceae bacterium | reverse complement strand
CGACGCGCTGCTCGGCATCAAACTGTACTGACCCGCCGGGCCGGGTCTGACCGGCCGGGGCCGCGCAAGCCGGCGAGGATCGGCGGATCCAGGCTAAGAGCCGTGGCGGCGCAGGTAGCGTTCGAACTCCTTGGCGATCGCCTCCCCGGAACTTGATGGCGCATCAAGCGCATCCGAGGCCGCCTCAAGGTTGGCGACATACCCGGCAATCTCCGGGTCTGAGGCGGCGAGCCGGTCGACTCCGGCGGTCCAGGTGGCGGCGTCATCGTCCAGTTGTGCCGTGTCTGGCGCCTCTATCCCCAGTAGCTCGGCCATCTTGGTGATCAAAGCAAGCTGGGCCTTGGGCGATGGCGAGTTCGGCACGTAGTGGGAGACCGGGACCCACAGCGCGCCGGTGGGTACACCGTGAGTGGTCCAGACCTCATGGCCCAGGACGGAGACAATGCCGGCGGGCCCTTCATAGCTGGAGGGTTCGGCGCCGAACTCGGCGCACAGGGCCGGAGTCTCCGAGGTTAGCTGAACCTTGAACGGCCTGGTGTGGGGCACATCGGCCAACAGTGCACCGATCAGCCAGAGCCGGTCCACCTCCAAGTCCTGCAAGTGGATCAACAATTCGTCGACAAAGTTCAGCCAGCGGAAAGACGGCTCGATGCCCAAGACCGTGATCAGTTCGGTCTCGTCCGGCAGGTGCGCCACCATCACATCCGTGGACGGCCACACGATCTGGCGCTCATGGGCCGAGTCCCACCTGATGACGGGTCGGGTGACCTGGAGATCGCAGTAGTCGTCTGGCGGAATCGCGGCGACCGTCTCGGCCCCGAACGCGTCCGCGAAATGGCGGACGGCGTCTGTCGCGGCGGAGCCCGCGTCATTCCAGCCGCCGAAGGCAGCAATTGCTGTTGGCACCACGCCACCCTACCGCCCAAAGCGCGCTACGGCACGTCAACACGTCAGCCCGCCAGTTCCCGTCGCAGTGGCACCGGGACACCGGGACGGGCGAACGGGCCTGTTTCGTGGCGGCTTAGAATGGTGCCTCGTGACTGAGGGCTCAATGGCTACTAGCGGGACGTCCGGGCGGCCAGCGCCCGGCCCGGCGGCCCTGCGCGGCGTACTGTGGGACCTGGATGGCACCGTGGTGGATTCGGAGCCGGCGTGGTACGCCGCTGAGGTGACGTTGGTGGAACGCTACGGCGGCACCTGGTCCAAAGCCCAAGCGTTAGCGCTGGTCGGATCGGATCTACACGACACGGCGGCGGGGCTGCAAGCGGCCGGGGTGCCAATTGAGACCGGGGAACTGATCAACCTGATGTTGGATCTGGTCATAGAACGGGTCATGGCCAGCCAGCCGTGGCTGCCGGGTGTCCCGCAAGCATTGGCGGCCTGCCAGGCTGCGGGTTGGTCCAACGCCTTGGTGTCCATGTCGTGGCGGCGCTTCACCCATGCGGTCGCAGCGCTCGCCCCGGGCGCTTTCGCGGTGGTGGTGTCCGGTGATGATGTTGTAAAAGGCAAGCCAGACCCCGAGGCCTACCTGACCGGCGCGGCCAAACTCGGCTGCGCGCCGGAGGAATGCATCGCGGTCGAGGACAGCCCCACAGGCGCGGCCTCAGCACTGGCGGCGGGCATCCCGACCGTGGTGGTGCCCGGTGCGGCCACCGTCCCACCCCGCCCTGGCCTGATCAACGTCTCCGGAGCGGACGCCATCAAACCTGACTGGCTGCGCCTAACCCACGCCAAGTTGTTGGCCCAACTCCATCAAGCCGCCTCCGACAACCCCTGAACGGGCAGCGGGAAGCTCGGCGGCACCCCGCCGAACAGCGGACACTGGGCCTGGAAAGAACACCAGCCGCACAGCGGACCCTTGACCGGCGGGAAGTCGCCCGCCGCCACCATCCGCTGGATTTCCCGCCAAATAGTCTCAATGCGCAGCCGGGTCCGTTCCAGGTCCCCTGATGTGGGCGCAGCGGTGATCTTGTCGCGGTTGCCGAGGTACAACAAGAGCACCTGCGCCGGAATCTGGCCGCGCGTCAGCCACAGGATCAGCGCATAAAACCGTAGCTGAAACATGGTCTCAGCCTGGAATCGCGGCGCTGGCGACTTCCCGGTCTTGTAATCAGCGATCCTGATCAACCCAGATCCCGGTGCAACCTCAAGGCGGTCAATGTAGCCACGCAGTGTGGGCCCGCCGTCGAGTTGCGCCTCAACCAGCAACTCTCGCGCCTCAGGGATCAACCGTGTCGGGTCTTCTAAGTCAAAATAGGCGTTGACCAGGTCGCGCGCCTCACCGATGAAAGCCTCGGGCGTCAAGCGGCCGTCCGCGAAAAGCTGATCGAGGCGGGCGTCATCGTCCATCAGCCGTTCATAAGCCGGCTCTACCAAGTCTTGGGCGGCCTGTGGTGAGCGGTCGGCGCGGGGCAAATCGAATAACGCCTCCAACACCAGGTGTACCAGGCGGCCACGCATCGCGGCGGCGGACGGCGGCTCGGCCAAGCGGTCGATTGTCCGGTAGCGGTACAGCAGCGGGCAGCGCATGAAATCCGAGGCCCGGGAGGGGGACAAGGTCCGCGGTGGGCCGGGCGGCGCCGACTTGATCGACATGTTCGACATGCCGTCAACTCTAGGGCGAGCGGGTATGTTCCGGGCCGCCGGATCGCGGGTAAGGTGGTGGACCGTGAGTGGACCGACCGGGGCAGCGCAGCGCCGTGGGCCGTTCCAGGCCGGGGACCGGGTGCAACTTGCGGACGCCCGGGGCCGGTATAACACGGTGATTCTCGCAGCGGGCAAGGTGTTTCATTCGCACCGGGGTTCGTTCAGTCACAATGAGTTGATCGGCCGGCTGGAGGGCACGGTTGTGGCCACCACGGAGGGCACCCAGTACGTCGCGATGCGACCATTATTAGCGGATTTCGTGTTGTCCATGCCGCGCGGCGCCACCGTGGTTTACCCCAAGGACGCAGGCCAGATTGTCCAGATGGCGGACATTTATCCAGGTGCGCGAGTGATTGAAGCGGGCGCCGGGTCTGGGGCGCTCGCCATGTCGCTACTGCGCGCGGTGGGTGATCAAGGCCGCCTGGTCAGCGTGGAACGCCGTGAGGAGTTCGCGGTGATTGCTCGCGCCAACGTCGAAAGCTGGTTCGGTGGGCCGCATCCGGCCTGGGAATTGCTGGTCGGGGAGTTGGCGGAAGTTGCAGCCAACCTGGAGCCGTTGGCTTATGACCGCATGGTGTTAGACCTGCTGGCGCCCTGGGACAACATTGCGGCCGCAGCGGCCACACTGGCCCCGGGCGGCGTGCTGATCGCCTACGTCGCCACCACCACGCAGCTATCCCGTTTCGTTGAGACCCTGCGCGCCGCCGGCCAGTTCACCGAACCCGAGGCCTGGGAGTCGATGGTGCGCGCCTGGCACGTTGAAGGCCTGGCCGTGCGGCCCGAGCACCGGATGATTGGGCACACGGGTTTTTTGGTCCGCACCCGGCGTCTCGCCCCCGGCACGCAGGGCCCCGAGCGGCGGCGGCGGCCGGCCCCAGGAGCGTACGATGCCGCCGGCCTCGAATGGAGTCCCGCCACGTTGGGTGAACGGCAAGTCTCCGACCGTAAGCTGCGGCGCGTGCGCCGCTCGCTGGAGGCCGGCCCGCAGCCGGGCGTGATCGCGGCGAGCGAACATGACGCCGCCGCACCCCGGCCCGGCCAATAAGTCGGTACCCTGGGACGGTGCCAATTGAAATTGCGGCCTCCATCCTCTCCGCCGATTTCGCAAACCTCGAAACCGAGTTGGGCCGCGTCGTCGGCGCCGATTGGATTCATGTCGACGTGATGGACGCACACTTCGTCCCCAATCTGACACTGGGTTTGCCTGTTGTGGAGCGGCTCGCGCAAATAAGCCCCAAACCAATCGACGCGCATCTGATGATCGCCGAACCCGACCGGTGGGCTCTGGCCTACGCGGAGGCGGGTGCCGCCTCGGTCACTTTTCATATTGAGGCGGTCAAAGCTCCGGTCAAGTTGGCTCGCGAGTTGCGCCGGGCCGGCGCCAGGGCCGCCGTAGCCTTGAACCCGGCGACTCCTGTGGCGCAGCTCGAGAATCTCTTGGATGAACTCGACATGATCTTGGTGATGTCCGTCGAACCGGGTTTTGGTGGTCAGCGGTTCATTGGACAGACCCTAGTCAAGTTGGGTGAGGTGTGTCGCCTGGCCGCTGGGCGGCCCATCGCGGTCCAAGTGGATGGGGGAGTGGACCGGTCCACTGCCGCGCTGGTCGCTGAGGCGGGTGCAACTGTGCTGGTGGCGGGTTCGGCGGTGTTCGGCGCGGCCGATCCGGCCGCAGAGATCGCGTCCCTGCGCCGGGCGGCGCAGGGCCGCCCCAGCCCGGACCCAGGAACACCCGGTCAGGTGTCGGCGCCCGGCGCGGCCGCCGGTGTTCAACCCGGCCCACCCAGCCCGGCCGGTACCGGTGAGGCGGCCCAATGAGGCCGGCCGAGGCGATGGACCGGGCTTTCGAGTTGGCCGAACTCGGCCCCAAGCACGGCCCGAATCCCAGGGTGGGCTGCGTCATCCTTGATCCGGCAGGCAGATTGGTGGGCGAGGGTTACCACCGGGGTGCGGGCACACCCCACGCCGAGGCGGCCGCCCTGACCCACGCCCGCCAGCTCGGACTCAGCCCGGCTGGGGCCACGGCCTACACCACCCTGGAACCCTGCAACCATGTGGGCCGGACCGCGCCCTGCTCACGGGCGCTGGTCGAAGCGGGACTCGCCCGGGTGGTGTTTGCCCTGACCGATCCGAATCCGGCAGCGAGCGGCGGCGCGCACTACTTGGCCAGCCACGGCGTTGAACTGGAGGGAGACGTAGACGCGCGGCGCGGCATCGTGCTTAACCGTGCCTGGGTCCATGCGTTTGCGACGGGACGGCCCTACGTCACTTTGAAACTGGCGTCCACGATGGATGGGCGGCTCGCTGCGCCGGACGGGTCCTCGCAGTGGATCACGGGGCCGGAAGCGCGCGCCCACGCGCACCTGAGGCGGTCTGAGGCGGATGCGATCCTGGTGGGCACGGGCACGTTCCTGGCGGACCGGCCGCGGCTGACGGCGCGCCGGGAGGACGGTTCACTATATGAACACCAGCCGTTGCGGGTGGTTGCGGGCGAGCGGGAGATCGGCGACGCGGGCTACCTGCAAATCCCAGGCCACTGCCCGTCCCACGTGCTGCGGGTGCTGGCGGACCGCGAGGTGCGTCACGTGCTGCTCGAAGGCGGTCCCACGCTGGCGGCGGCGTTCGCGCGGGCCGCCTTGATCGACGAGGTCCACCTCTATATGGCGCCGGCGTTGCTGGGTGGTGGTGCGCCGTCGGTCGGCTCGCTTGGGATCGAATCGGTTGATCAGGCGCTACGCTGGCGGACGCGGAACGTAGAGCGCGTCGGGAATGATGTGTTCGTGGAAGTTGGGAGGTAGGCCATGTTTACAGGCTTGGTGGAGGAGGTGGGGCGGATTGTCGAGGCCACCCCGAGCCGCCTTGGGGTCGAGGGGCCGTTGGTGACCTCGGACGCCCGCTTGGGGGATTCGATCGCGGTGGACGGGGTGTGTTTGACGGTCGCCGAATTGGACGATGCCGTCTTTTGGGCCGACGTCATGGGTGAGACTTTGCGCCGCACCACCTTGGGTAGTTTGTCGGTGGGTCATCCGGTCAACTTGGAACGCGCGATGCCGGCCAACGGCCGGTTCGGGGGGCACATTGTGCAGGGCCACGTCGACGGGATCGCGGCCCTGGCCGCCCGGGATGGTGGTGACCTGGCCTTCGCGGTGCCTGCGGGCATGGCGCGATACATTGCGGCCAAGGGGTCGGTGGCGCTAAATGGTGTGTCGTTGACAGTGGTCGCGGTCGATGGGGATGTGTTCTCGGTCTCGCTGATCCCGGCCACGTTGGAGGGCACTAATCTGCGGGGCTTGACGGTTGGTCAAACGGTCAATGTCGAGTTGGACATTGTTGCGAAATATGTTGAACGGTTGGTGAAGCAGTGATCCGGACAGGCACAGTCGAAGAGGCCCTGGAGGCGATCCGGGCGGGGCGTCCCGTCCTTGTGGCGGATGATGCCGACCGCGAGAACGAAGCGGACGCCATCATTGCGGCGCGGGGTGTGACCAGCGAGTGGATCGCCTGGATTATCCGGCATTCGTCGGGTTATTTGTGTGCGCCGATGACGGGGCCGCGCGCAGATGCGTTGAACTTGCCGCTGATGGTGCCGGATTCGCAAGACCCGCGGCGGACGGCTTACACGGTGACGGTCGATGCCGCCCGCGGCGTAACGACCGGCATTTCGGCTGGCGATAGGGCCACCACGCTGCGGGTTTTGGCTGATCCGGCGTCCGGCCCGGATGATCTGATCCGGCCTGGCCACGTTTTGCCGCTGCGCGCTGTGCCTGGTGGTGTGTTGCACCGGGGTGGTCACACCGAGGCGGCGGTGGATTTGTGCCGGTTGGCGGGTTTGCCTCAGGTGGCGGGTATCGCTGAGATGGTCCGGGAGGATGGCTCAATGATGCGGTTGCCGGAGACCGCCCGGTTGGCGCGGCGCACCGGGTTGGTGTTGTTGACGATCGCGGACTTGATTGCGTGGCGGCGGGCGCATGGGGATGTGGCCGTGGGGGACGCTAGCGGCGCGGGGGCGGCGGGTGGGACGCGGGTGGCGCGGACGGGCCAG
>JAITJY010000350.1 GCA_031278675.1 Bifidobacteriaceae bacterium | reverse complement strand
AGCGCCTGCCGCTCCGGGTGGCGGCTCATCGCGATGACCCGCTCCGCGCCAAGTTGTTTGGCGGCCAAGACGCCCAGCAGCCCGACGGCGCCGTCGCCGACCACCGCGACCGTCTTGCCCGGCCCCGCCGCGGCCGCCACCGCCGCGAACCAACCCGTGCCGAGCACATCCGAGGCCGTCAACAACGACGGCAACAACACGGCATCGGGCATCGAAGGTGTCGCCACGAGCGTGCCGTCCGCCAACGGCACCCGCAGGTACTCGGCTTGGGCGGCGTTGACCCCCTGGCCTTGGACGCAACGCGACTGGTAACCCGCCCGGCAGATCTCGCAAGTGTTGTCCGAGGCGAGAAACGAGCCGACCACGAAGTCGCCCGGCCTGACGGCCGCCACCGCGTCGCCGACTTGTTCCACGACGCCGACGTACTCGTGGCCCATGCGCGCTTGGGGGCCGTAATCCGCGATCCCCCGATACGGCCACAGGTCAGAGCCGCAGACGCACGCCGCCACGACCTTCACGATGGCGTCCGTGGGGTGTTCGATAACCGGCTCGGCCCGGTCCTCGACCCGCACATCGCGCGGGCCGTACATGGTGACTGCTCTCATGGTCTCCTCCTAAACGGTTACCCGCCGGGCAGGCCCGGACAGGGGCCGGGTCATCGGGCCACATCGGGACCGGCGGCCCCGCGCAGCGTGCCGGACAACTCGCGAGCCCGCGCCGAAACGCGCCGCGCTTCTACTTGGTCGCCGGCAGCGACCGCCTGCCAGTAGGCGACCTTCAGATCAACGTAGCGGCGGCGCGCCTCCAGGGCCCGGGCCTCGGCCGCCAGCCGCGCCCGGTGGGCCTCCAACAACACGATCTGCGCTTCGGGGCCCACCTCGCCGCGGGCAGCGTTGGCCACATACGCGCGCATGTCCGCGACCGGCATCCCGGCCGCCGCCAGGCACGCCACCGCGTCCAGAAGATCCAGGTCGCGCTGGGTGTAGACGCGGTAGCCGTTCGACGGGTTGCGCTTGACCGGCGGGATCACCCCGACCTGCTCGTAGTAGCGCAACGTGGACTCGGCCATCCCACAAGAACGAGCAGCCTGATTGATGGTGAACACCTGGTCGGCGATCAAAGCTGGAGCCATAGCCAAACCCTACAAACCCTCAAGCGCTTGAAGGCAAACGTCCCGACCGCCAACCCGACCAGGCGGTGGCGGACCCGGTCCGGCAGACCTTCGCGGCGGCTCAGTCGGCCGGGCCGCCTGGCTGGGGCTAGAATCGCGGCCTGAGGGGAAAGTCTGGGGCCTGTGGCCAAGTCGAATACCGGGAGGTGACTGAATTGGTGGCTGGTGGGAAGCGCACTTCTAAAGGCACCCCGAGTAGGCAAAGCTCGGCTCAAGTGCAAAAGTCTCAGCCTCCCAGTGCGGCTAGAGCGCGCGGAAAGCGGATCGCGCCGATTGCCTTCATGGTGACGTGCGGGGTGCTTGGCCTGTTCATCGGGCTGCGCTGGGGTTCAGACGCCATCCCCTCCAGGATAGGCCTGGAGGCGCCGCTGATATTCGCGGGCTTGGTCGTGGCGGTCGTCTTTCACGTTGTCATCCATGAGGCGGGACACTTGCTGTTTGGGCGTTTGACGGGGTACCGCTTCGTCTCTATCCGGTTTGGATCTTGGGTTTGGATAAAGTCCGGCGGGCGGGTGCGTCTGCGCCGCTATCACCTGGCCGGAATGCAGGGGCAGTGTTTGATGGCCCCGCCCGAACCGCTTGATCCGAAGAGCGGCCAGATTCCTTTTGCCCTCTACAATCTGGGCGGTCCCATTGTCAACCTCGCGGTTGGCGGGCTGGCCGGGGCGCTTTGTTTCGCCGCGCCGAGCGATAGCGCCCTGTTCTTGGTTCTGGCGGAAATAGCCGGCGTGGGTTTGCTTCTGGGGCTCCTAAACGGCATCCCGCTGCGCTTCGGCCTGGCCCCGAATGACGGGCAGAATGCCCTTGAGATGGCCGGAGAAACCGGTGAGCCGTCAAGGCGCGCCTTTTCCACGACGCTCAAAATGCATGAATTGGCAGCTGAGGGAATTCGCCTGCGAGACATGCCCGCAGAATGGTTCGCCGCCCCGCCAGGGGCCGATGCCGCCCTGGCCGCCAGCCTCGACGTGTACCGCTGCGACCGACTGCTGGACATGCTCGAATTCGAGGCGGCGGCGGCGCAGATCAAGCAGGTGCTCGAATCGGGCGTGGCGCTGGCTGGCCTGCACCGCCTGTTGTTGACCGTCCAAAGCGTCTATTGCGAGGCAGTTGGCGCCAACCGCGCGCCGGTGGTCAACCAGTTGTTGACAAAAGAGGTCCGCCGCTTCATGAAGTCCATGCGCCGCTATCCGGCCGTTCTGCGCGCCAATTACGCCCTGGCCTGGCTGGTCGACAAGGACCCGGTTGCGGCCGCCCGCGCCGAAAAGGAGTTCGAGCGGGTCGCCGCCAAATACCCTTACGCGGGCGAGATCGCCTCCGAACGCGAGTTGATAGCCCACGCCAAGACGCTGTCCTAGATGTGCTTAGTTGCGGGTTTGTTGGTGTTTGAGCCGAATTGTCCGGGGCGCTGGCTCCCATCGTCTGAACGGAACGAAATGCGCTGACCAGCGCCTTTCGTTCGCAGCAGTATTGATCTGACTTCTTCTGGTCCCAGCCGATGGCGTCACGCTGGCTTACGCGTCCGCCCCCCGGCCCCAGGCTCCTGACAGTCACCCTTCTTGGCCTATTGATGTCAGGCCCAGGGCAGTGCGATCCCCGCTGGCGGCTCCCGCGTCCCAGCCCACCTGTGACATCCTGGCGGCCCTGATCCTCTCCTCATGGATTGCCAGGTTGTCGCGGGTCCAGTTCGCCACTTTGTCTTTGCGTTCGGCTAAGACCAGAGCTTTGCCGGTGCCGGCTTGGGCTTCTTCAACCGCCGCGCGGGTCGCCTCCAAACGTGCCGCGATCCTTGAGGCGAACCCGCGGTAGAAGCCCCGCCGGTAGGCGGCCTTACCGTGGGAAGACAGACGGACGCGGCTGTCGAGCCCGCGCGCCGCTAGATCAGCCCGGACGCGCTCTTCGGCCTCTGCATGGGCTGTACGCCAGCCTTGCCGCATGTCTCGCGCCATCACGACCGCTAACGTGGCGAAGAGCTGGCAGACAGCGGCGGTTTCGGTGGCGAATCCTGCCAGGGTCGCTACCTGCCCAATTGCCCTTGAACCGCGCTGCGTGGCGCTTTCCCGGTGGAAAAACGCCAGACAGCCGTGCGCCTCAGCGACGGCCTGGAGCAGCCGGAACATGTCGAACAGACCGGCTTTGTCACCCGGCAGCGCGACCTCAACCCTGACTGGCTCCTCCTTCTTGTCCTGGCCAGCGAGGTCAGCCTCATCAATGACCCACTGCAGCATCAGTTTGGTGGCCCGCTCTGCCGCAAGCGTTGCCTCGGCTTCATGCGGTGAACTGGACAACGCCATGAGTAGTTTAATGCGTTCGATTACTGCAGCCCTTGCCGTTTGATCCATGCCTAGATGGTGCCACGCGGCTCTGACACTCTAAGGCGGAAGTGGGCGAACTGCGGGGCAGGTCGTACCCCCACGGCAGGCGGCAAGCAGGTCAGACGCCGCCTCAACGGCTGCCAGTAGGCGCGTTCGCCAATTCCTTTGCGCTCGCGCGGGAGAGCCGAACCGCCTACCGGACCCGTCCGCCGCGCCTGAAGCATCCTGACTAACTTCGGTCTTGGGCATCCCCCGTAGTGGCTAATCCGCTCTGCGCGACCGCCTTCGCGAAATCCCTGGCGCCCGCCAACCCCAACGCGATCACCACATCGTTCGCTGACAAGGGTGGGTTCCTGGCATCAGCGGCTTGGTCTTCGATCACACGGGTCATCACCAGTGGCGCGAGGTCCAGCAAGTCGCACAAGAACGTGTCGGGTGAGACCGCATGGAGGCCTAGCGGTCTCAAGCTGCACTCCGGAAAGTCCTCCAGATTAGCGGTCACTATCGCGTCGGCGCGCGCCAGAACCGCCGCTGCCACCACATGGCGGTCGAGCGGGTCCGGCAACTCGATAGTGGCAACCAGCGGCTCCCAACCCGCCACCGACGCCTCAGGGAAGGTCTCGTGCATCGCGCGCAGGCGCGCATCGACCCGCGTCGGGCTCAAACTGGGACGCGCGTTCAGAACGGCTCGACGCACCTCGCCTATGATGCGCTCAGACCACAGCGGCACGAACAGACCGCGCTCCGCCGCCCGCATCAAGGTGTCCGCTAATGCCATGGGGACCAGCGCGTTGGCGTCCAGCATGACACGGAACATGGGAATCAGGCCGTCTTCCCCCGGGCCTCGCGCAACGCGTCGGCGTAGTCTTCGGCTTTGTCCTGGTAGAGCCCGTCAGCGGCCGCTTGGCGGGTCATCTCCGCTAGCCGCAGCCGCTGTTCGTGTTGGCGTCGCTCTTTGAACGCGAGCACGTCGTCAAGGCGGAGCATACGGTGACGGCGGGGCTGGTCGTAGGGGATCGCCCCGTCCTCCAGCAGCCGGACCAGCGTCGGCCTTGACACGCCCAGCAGCTCAGCGGCCTGCGATGTGGTCAGACGGGTCGAGACGGCGGCGACGGTGACGGCGCAACCCTGGCGCAGCGCGTCGACCACTTGGGTCAAAGCGTCGTGGACCTGCGTCGGGATCTCGACTCTCCGCCCGTCGGGGCCGACCAGGGCCGCTGGGCCATCCGAGGACACGAGGGTGTCATAGAGCGGGGTCAGCGTGGAGCCATCCGCCGGAGGGAAGACGGCGCCGGACGCAGATCGGTCTTGGTGAAGGGTGGTCATGCTGACAACACTACACGCGAAACGACCAAAACGAACAGGCGCGTTGTGCCACGTTCAAACCAACCCGACGCTCGTCCGGCAGGCGACCCAACGGCAGATGGACGGCATCCGTCCGCAACCAACGACATCGGAAAACGTTATAACTCTTGCCCGGCCATCACGCTTGCCAACTTCGGCTGAAGCCGTCGAGACGGTCGAGCCGAAACCTAGTTCTAAGCAACGAAAGGAGCGATCATGGGAGATCGCGCGAACGTGAACGTCATCCACAACGTCGAAGCTGATCAAGTGCTCGGCGTCAACCTCTATCTGCGCTTCGGCGGCGCGAGCGCGCTGCTGAAAGCTTTGACCAGAGTCGGCGACGCGTTCGGCCGCGCCGATGATCCGGCGTATTTCAACCGCTACGTGCTGTGCGGCCTGGTGGCTGATCTGTCCGGCTCCACGGCTGGCGCAGGTTTGGAGCCATTCACCACGCCCACTGTGGCGGCGGCTTGCCGTTTCGCGCCGGACAACCAACACACCATCGTCACCTTCGACCTGTCGGGAATGAGCGTCTGGCTGGCCGAGACCGAAGGGGCGGGTGGCGGCCTGCACAGCTTCCATCTGAGCAGAGACGAGTTGCGGGAGGCCGCGACCCGGTTGAAGGATCTGGAGGCCTAGCCTGACTTTCCCTCTTAGGGGTGGTGGGGTTGGTGTTGTGCGTGGTGGGGGGCCGGTTTTGGGTGTTGTGGGCGTATTACCTATGTGTCACCGGATGGGCGCGTGCGCGTCGGCGCCGTATAGCGCGAGCAACTGGTCCTGGAGCGGCGTGGTCTCGGTGAGCGCCCGTTTGGCGACGGGTCGGCCCTTCCCGTCTTTCGGGTAGAGCATGACGACCTCTTGGACCTGGTCGAGTTCGGCGCAGATCTTCTCGTAGGACAAGTTGAGGCCGGCCTGGTGGGCGCGGCGGCGCATGACGTGCGCGATGAGCAGGGCGAGCACGTCGATGAGGCAGTAGA
>JAITJY010000273.1 GCA_031278675.1 Bifidobacteriaceae bacterium | reverse complement strand
GACGGCAGCGTGATCGAGAACCTGTATGTCTGCGGCAACGACCAGGGCGGCTTTTACCCGCACAACTATCCGAGCAACTTCACCGGCATCAATGCGGGGCGCACTGCGACGTTCGCCCGCATCGCCGCGAAGCACGCTCTCAGCATCGCCTAGCTAGCTGGGAATCAGGTGAACGAACGGATTCTTGGGCGCTGAAGGGTTGGCCTAGCGCGAGCGTCCTGCGCTAGCCACACTATGTGGCCGAAACCTTTGCACCTGACCCGAGCTTCGCTTACTCGGGGTCCCCGCAAAATCTCGGAGCGAAGCGGCCAGAGTTTGTGGGGTGCCTTTAGGACGGTGTTGAACAACACCGTCCGACCGTGCCCGCACAGGCGAGAGCGAAGCTCTCACCAGCGGAAACGCGGCAAACAAGCGCAGGATTGGCCTAGGAATCCGGTTTGTTCACCGGATTCCTAGGCCAACTCAGGACCAGGTCGATCAGCTCTTGGCGCGAATGCACACCAAGTTTCTGGTAGATGTGCTTGGTGTGCGTCGCGGCCGTATCCTTCGATATCACCAGCGCGTCACGCACATAGGGAACCGAACGGCCACGGGCGAGCAGATCGAAGACCTCGGTCTCACGGGGCGTGAGTTCGTAAGTGGCGGCAAGCTGGCGGACGGCGCCGGCCAGATCGTCTCTTAACTCAAGCGCTGGTGCCGCATACCCTTCGGCCGCCAGGCCCGTAGCCAGCCGGTCGGTCCTGCCCTGGTCGGCCGAAAAGCTCTGGCTTGCGTTCAGTACGAACATAGTCGCTACAACAAGCACTGCGATCGACACCGCCGAGACCTGGGTGACTAAGACGCTTCTAGCTGCCAGCGGGGCGGCGAGGCTCACGGACACCACCACTCCGAGAAAATCGCCGAGATGAACGAAAATCCAGCCGAGCCCATACGCTTGGACCGCCGTCGCTTTCCCGGTCGCAGCGTACCTAGCGAAGTACATCTGCGTGATGACGCAGAATGCGAACCGCGCCGACATGGCTACCAAGTAGGCAATATAACCGCCCACATCAAGATCGAACAAGATAAGCGCGACGAACCCGATCACTAGCGCCGGGCACATCCACCGGTACAAGAACGCGATAGAGACCCGGCGCGGGCCGAACGTGGCAGCAAACGAAACCGCCCCCATGAACACCGTGGCCACAACCAAGACAAGATGGAACACAAGGCCGCGCCTATCCGGCGCATTCCAAAACGTTCCTGCGAGGCACACGAACAAGCAGGCGATGAGGATTCCGAACCCGACTCTCCCCATCTCACTGAGCACTCGTAGAGGACTTCGTTTCGGGCTACCGCAGGTATCGCCTATACGCCCATCAGATCCGGCTGCGGCTGGTTCCTCCGGAATGTCACGCCATGAAAGGAAGAAACAAAGACCCGACAGAAGTGGCAGCGTTGTAACAAACGCCAGTGCAATCCAGCCGTCCATGGCAGACACCAGCAAAACGAGCAACGCCGAGGCGACCGCCGAGGCTGGCGCTAAGAACTCGGCATCCTCCTGCGAGATCCTGGCATAAAACTCGCCCCACATGACCCACATGAAACCGCTACCGAACCCGGTCAGCGCCGCTCCTGCCATGAACATCGCTGTGCTGATGCCTAGGTTTTCCGCGGCCCAGAACAGGAGCGGTGTCGAGATGGCCGTTGCGGCCGGGGCCAGCCAGAAAAGCGTGCGGTGATCAGTCGGCGGGCCGAACCGTCTTTCAATGAATACGATCGCCACTAGGGTGACTACCGCCATGAATACGGGCAAACCACTGAAGAAGAGTGTCTCTGCCCAGCCCGCCGGGTTTTCCCACGACCAGGTTGCCCCGGCATAACCGTCGACAATTCCGGTGTAGAAGACGCAGAACACCCACGCCAGAAGGAACGACCACCCGAGCCGGCGCAGCGGCATGAACCGCGAAACGGCCGCAAGCACCACCGACTCGCCCCGCCGAATATCCTTGCCGGGCTCGGACGCGTCCCTTTGACCCGTGCCGCTCGAGTGGCGCGTCGAAGCCATTGATTCACTATAGCGGGAGAGCGCAATTGGAAATGGGATGCCGCCTTGAATTCCGGTCACCAGGCGAAGCCTGCGGAGGAATCTGGCGCGCCGGGCCGGGCTGGGTCGGCTGGGGCTGGCCCGGTGCACGATGCCGCGTGGTCGGCATCGTGCACCGCCGCCTGGCCGCGCGCCGCGAACCGTGGGGTATGGCGGTTATGGCCGGTGAGGGGCTGGGCGGCGAACTCTTCCCTGGTTCCTATGGCGCGGTGTTCGTCTCCGGCGGCTGCGGCGCGGCCGGTGTGCTTGGCGCATCCGTGCCCGCCGGTACTGGTTCGGCCGAACTGTGCGGCGCAACGTCCGGGGTACCGTTTGGGGAACCCGCCAGCGCGGGTTCGGCCAAGCCGCCCAGCAAACCATCCACCGAACCATCCACCGAACCATCCGACGGGGCCGCATCTCCGACATAGGCGCTGATGGTGTCCGCGACTTCTTTTTCGTTGTAGAACAAGAGGAGGATAAAGGACGGGACACACGCAATCAGCGCCACTAAGGCGGTGGCCTGCACACCCATCACAGTGGGCATGTTATTGGTGGTGCCCAAATAGATCAGTAACCCCACCACCGCAGGTACCAGCGTCGCAGGAATAGCCAGCATGACGCTTTGAGCGGCGGCGAAGATCCCGGCGCGCGTGCGCCCGGTGCGCACGGTGTGATACTGGGTGATATCCGTGAATGCGGCGTTGACCAGGAGGTTGATGGCTGCTATCGGATAACCCAGAATCACGGCGAGGATCAGCAGCAAAGTGACATAGCCGCTCATCGCGCCGGCGCCGGCGAAACGCGCCCCAAGATCGCCAACGGGCGCTGTGCCAAACAACTCCCCAACCGGCTTGTAGAAGTAGATCACCAGATAAGAAAAAGCGCAGACGATGACGGCCGTCAACATCAGGTTCTTCTTGCCCTTGCGCCGCGACAAGATGAGGACGGGTGGGTAGAACAGGAACGACGCCACAATCATCAGAATAAGGAACGTTGTGGCCACTGATGGCTGCAGACCGAACAAAACATCAATGTAAAACTGCAGGGCGGCGGTGGTGATACTGGCCGAAAAACTCAGTAATACTGCGCCACAGATAAGAAAGAGGAACGGTTTGACAGCCATGATTTCGCGGAGCCCCGCGATAAGCGGGGTGCGGGCCTGTTCGGGAGGGTTGGCCGGCACGTAGTCTGTCTCGCGGATGAACAGCGCCGGGGGGAGCATCATGAGCAGTGCCGCCACCGGGAAAACACTGAGGCAGATCCGCCACGCCAGGATCGGTTCCATGCCGCCATTGCGCAGGTTCTCCACCACTGTGGGAACGAACGACAACACCATTGTGCTCAGCAGGCCCACAACAGTGCGCAGAGCAAACACGCGCAGCCGGCGGTGGGGGTCGCTGATTGCTTCAGGGATGAGTGCCTGCAAGTTGATGTCGTAGACCGAACGGGTGAAGGAGTAAGCCAGGAACATGGCCAACACCCACAAGGCGTTAATCCAGCTAACCTCTGGCACCGGGGCAAAGTACACCAGAATCGCGAAGATCACCGCAGGCAGGAGCGCGCGGCGCATCATAGGGGTCCGGCGCCCCTTGGGGTTCTTGGAATTGTCTCCCCAGGAAGCCACCAGCGGGTCGATCAGGAAATCAAACCCGAGGGCAATGCCCTGGATGATCCCGATCCACCCGATAGGCACCAGCAGAGGCAGTCCCACTTGCTCCGTGGGAGCGAAAAAGCGGAGCGTGTAAAGGCCGAAACTGGACACCATGACCCCGGGACCCGCAGTCCCCACGGCGATCATGATCAGTTCGCTTGTCTTGAGGCGTCTCACCCTGCCGATAGTAGCGAGCGTACCGGCGCCGCGATAGAGATAGCTCGGACCCAATCCGCTCTGGCGGGAAGCCCCAAACCGATCTGTCCCGAAGCCCCGAATCTGGCTCGGCGAAATCCGCCCGCTCACTCCCGGTGGACCAGCCCCGCCGAAGCCTGCCAACAACAACTACAATCCCACCAGGCCACAACCCGTTCACTTCCAACCAGAGACCGGGTGAGGCCGCAGGCGCTCGGACAACTGGGGATGGGCCCAGGCAAGCCTGGGCGAGGGCGGACATCTGCGGACGGGCGGGGACAGACCATGAACAAGCACGGATAAACGGGGATAAGCACGGACAACCAGGAACAATCAGGGACATGCAGGGACATGCGGCGACATGCAGGGACATGCGCGGACGGGCGGGGACAGACCATGGACACACGCGGACCAAAGCAAGGGCGGTGAGCGATGCCTAAGCCACAGTATTTCGAGGAGTATCTGAACACCGGCGCGCCGCAGTATTTGCTGCACTTCCCGGCTCGAGGGGTTCCGGGGGACGGGGTTCCGGGCGGCGGGGTTCCGGGGGACGGGGTTCCGAGGGACGGGGTTCCGGCTCGTGGGGTTCCGGGGGACGGGGTTCGTGAGGAACGGGACGCCGATCCGGCGCCGGTGGTGTTGTTTGTCCACGGCGGGCCTGGGTTTTCCGAAACTTTCCTGGGATACCGGGTCAAGAAACTGCTTGGCGAGGCCGCCACCTTGGTGTTCTGGGACCAGCGCGGTGCCGGCAAGAGCCTGGCGGCCAGCCCCTGGCCGGTGCCTTACAGCATCACCATTGAGGACGTGAGACGGGACATGGAGGCGGTGGTAGCCCACCTCAAACAGCGCTACCGGCGGGACAAAATCATTGTCATGGGGCACTCGTGGGGGAGCATCCTGGGCAGCCTGCACGCCATCGTGCACCCGGATGACCTGCTGGTTTACATCGCGATTGGCCAGGTCGTCGAGATGGCGGAGAACGAACGGCGGGCGTGGGTGGAACTGCGCTCCCGGATCACCCAGGCGGGCAACAAAAAAGATCTCGCAGCGCTGCCCACCTGGGAAAGCCTGAATTACCCACCCGGCCCGGGCAAACCGCCGCCCAATTGGGTGGTGTTCAACCGTTTGCGCCGCAAATACGAAATGGTTGTGCGGCTAGGTCCGCGTGATGTGCTGACGTTTCTGCGTAATCCGGTATTCGCTTGGTCGGATTTCTCGTTCTTGCGCAGTAAGGTCGAACCGTTGCGCTGGGACTTGGTGCGCTACCTGGAAGGATTCGACTTGCGTCGGGAGGGGTTCGACTACCAGGTGCCGGTGGCTTACATCCTGGGGGAGTTGGACACGACGGCCTCGGCCAGTTTGGCGGTCGAGTATTTCGAAGAACTCCGCGCCCCGGCCAAACTCCTCACACTGATCCCGGACGCCGGGCATAATCCGATAAGCGAAGCGCCGACTGCTTTTGCGGCCGCATTCCACCAAGCGTTGGGGCTGATCGGGGAACCCTGACCGCAGGCTGCGTCCCCGCGCTCCCAGGAACTCCGCGAACGTCTAAGGGAAGAGGTCGCGGAAGTCGACCTCGCCGACGGCGCTCCCTTGAAACCCAGCGGGGCCGTTTCAGCTAAGGGGTGGACCACAGCGCGCTGCCAGGCAGCGAACGGAACGTGTCGCCGCACGGCAAAGACTCGCGCCCGAGGTGCATCACAAAGCCCGCGCGCCAGTCCGCGCCGAGCCGAGCGGGCGCCTTCGATGACGAGCACCGGGAAGTGCTCGAGCAATTCGCGGGCGGCGGCCTCGATGTGTCGTTGGACCAGGTTTTCGGCGTCTGATTGTGCTCCAATCGGTTGAAACGCCAAGGTCAATCGGTTGAAATACCAAAGCCAATCCGTTGAAACGCCGCAGCCAATCCGTTGAAACGCGGGCCGCCAACCACGAAAAGGGTGCCGGCGCGAAATGCGACCAGGCCATGAGCGATGAATCCCCCCTGGCCCGGTCAGGGCGGCCGAGCCACCTTGGGGAAGGGATTCACGGTTAGACTCCGGGCGCGCCGTCGCTTGCTCCTTGGAGCCTTGAAATAGTCTTTGCGGCGGTCTCGAAAATCCACGAGGTCAGCACCAGGCTGCGTAAGTCGATCAGGAAGTGGACCGCCATAGGCGCAAAGATATTGCCGGTGCCCAGATAGATCGCCATCAAAATGGCGCCTAAGAAGGTTGTCCCAATGACCCCGGCGACGCCCTGGTAGAAATGCAACAAACCGAAGACAACAACACTGACCGCAATAGCCACCCAAACGAACCGGCCGCCGCAGGCGTCGAAGATCAGGGCTGGTAGTAACGCCCGGAACATCAACTCTTCGTTCACACCGGCCGCCAGTGACAGGCCCGCGCCAATCCGGCGTTCGGCTGCATTCTTTGGGATAAGCGCAGCAATGTCTCCCACCATGTAGCGGGTCTTCATCTTCTCGAACTCGGCGAGTGTGATGTGGCGCGCCTTCCGCCGCGCGCTAACGATCTGCCCGGCGACCAAGCCAACCAGAATCAGCGAAGCAGCCACGAGCCCGGCCACGAACCCGGCGCCGTGAGAATTGACTAAGTCAAAGTCGACCAAGTGCAAGATGGGGTCGGTTAGCCGTGCCAGGTTGCCGGTCAAGGCCAAACCCGCGACCGCCGCCAGCCCGAATACGGCCCATGATTGCACCATCCAACGGGTCAAGATCCGCTGGCGGGCCGTGGTGTCTGGGGCGCTTTTCAATTTGGCCATGTCGCGTGGATCCTTCAGAATGCTCCACACCGCGATCGCGGCGACAATTGCCAAAAACAGGTAGGTCATAACAATGGTCACGGCGACAATTCTGGCAGATTCCGGCTCGTGGGGGAGCGCCGGCCACCATTTAGGGTTCCGAAAGTGAGTATCAACCTCCCGGCCTGGCTCTCAAACCACCAGCACAACCCCGGCCACCGCTCACCCCGAAAGGGCGGCCCCGCGCCGGCACCCCGACATTCATGTGGCGCCAAGATTGAGCCGATGACGCGAAACTCGCCGGGTTCGCCGTCACCGGGCGAGCTACACCCGGCGGCAAGATTGCTGTGGACCTGTCCGGCGGGGCGCGACCTTTATTCCGAGGTGCGGCGCTTGCGGTCAAATGCCGCACTGATGCGGCCTGTCAACCCAAACCGCTGGGCGCTCCAGGCAACGCCGACGGCGACCACTATGACAACGAGGGCCATCCAGACACCGTCCAACGGCCCGCTTACTAAACCAGTTGACCGTGCGAACGCACCGGGTTTGGGAGTCACGGCGTCCGGCAGGAAGTAATAGACAACCGGGGCCACCGCCAAGATTGCGGCCGCGACGTTGCCCCTGACGTTGTGAGCGCGGTTGGCGGCCAGGAACACCATTGCCCACAAGCCCACAAGGGCACCCAGCACGGCAGACAACACAACCAGCACGACCACTCGCACCTTTCCGCACACAAAAACGGAACCAATGACAAGCACGAGCCTATCCCAAGGGTCTCCCTTAGCAACATAGACCGGCGCGGGGCCGGGGCCGCCCACAATTCATCGCGAAGCGATGGAATATTGCTGTGGGCGAAACTGTTGTTGAGGGCGTGAAGTATCGCAGCGGCAAGCCGAAACCGTTGGGTGTGTTGGCGGCACATCCACGGCGGCTGGTCTGGGCGCTCGCCCTACTGGCGGCTTTGGGGATGGCGCTGGGCGCGGGACCCGGCGCGGGGGGATCCAAGGCGCAGGCCGCCCAGGTAGTCACCTACTACGTCAACACGACTGAAGCAGGCACCAAGGATGCCACCCCCGGGGACGGGCTCTGCCGCACCGCGAACAAGACGTGTTCCCTGCGGGCCGCAATTGAGGAATCGAACGCCACCCAGGACGCGAATACCGAGGTTATCATCGAGGTGGAGCCGGGCTTCGCGGGAACTATCCACATGCCGGATGACAACAAGTTGCTGATGACCAAAGAGCGGGCCACGGGCGTCGACACGGGCGCCTACTTCTACGTCACCCGCACGGTCACGATCAATCTCGACGGGCGCCTGAGCGTGGTGCCAGATTCTAACGACGGCCCCTGCGCTTTTTGGATCGAAGCGCAGAACGTCAAACTACGCAACTTCAACAATGTCTACTCGGGCGAAACAGCGATCGTCTTCGGGCCGGGTTCTGCCGGGTCGTCACTCGACGGCGGCGCCCTGATTCAGACGAACGACTGGCGCGGCGAGCGTTTGGCGTTTATCCGCCCCGGCGCAAACAACGTAAGCATCAGTAACTTTAAGGTTTCCCGCTTGTACGATGCCGCCGACCGGTTTGGCGCCATCGTCATCCGTAAATCGACCCAAGACTCCGAGAACGTCGTGAGCGGTCTCAGATTCTCGAATCTGATCATCGACAATGCTCCTGCCGCCGCTAACCCCGACTGTTCTTCCAGCGACGGCAGCGGCTGTTCGTCCAGCGGGATTGTGGTCTCGAAGATGCAGGTGAAGGGTCTGGTGATCGAGGGGTCGGAGTTCCGGAATTTCCCTTTGCATAGCCGCGATCCCCGCCGGGCTATTGATCTTGCCAAGGCTGAGGAATGCTCGGCCATAGATATCCGGAATAACATTTTCACCAACATTTTGACCGGCTCTAGTGCGAGGGACGACGCGACAGTTTTGCTGCCCGAGGGAAAATTGCTGACCGGCAATAACTATGTGCGTGGGAACACCTTCGATAATTCCGGTGCGGCGGCAGGCAGCCAAGCGGTCGCAGTTGGTTGGCAGGGCGGCGACTCCTCTTCTGATTCGACCGAGGCGTCGCACCTGTATATCGAGGACAATGACTTCAACGGCTACGCCAGGGCGAGTGTGGCCTTGGTTGACACCGGCGCGGTAACGGTCAGACGCAACACCTTTGGGACTGCCACCGCCAGCGCCGCTGTCACCGAGAATGAAGAAACTTGGGGCGGCTGGGACAAGGACCGGACCGTCATGGTGCTGAATGAAAAGAAGACCGCCAACCGCCGAATCTTGACCTGGTACCCGGTGGCGGCTAGCGTCACTCCCGATTGCGAATTCCAGGTGGAGTTGGCCAAGCCGGCGGCGTCGAAGGACTATGGGCTTCCGTACGAACCCGTGACCATTGATTTCTATTACACGGTTAAGCAGACTGCGGAGGTTTACCTCGGTTCGGTCAGCGATGTGACCGCAGGCGCGAACGGGCGCCGGATTGTCACCGTTCCTGATTTCCCGCCTGCCGATATTGGCAATATTCGCGTTCAAACTCAGGGTGCGCCCGCCTCAGCGGCTTCTCAGATCGAGTCGTCGCAATACTCCCGGACGCTGGCGTTGCCGTCTTTCGGCACTTGCCGCGATCCGAAGATGACACTCGAACTTCGCGCTTGGCATAGCGCCGACCCGGGCGCCGCGACCGACCAGAACTCGATCCACGATTCGGTAGTTGACACTGGCACGCAGATCGCCGCCGGCGGCTCCCTCGCTTCCGGCCAGGAGATTTGGTTTACTTACACGGTGCGCAACGCCGGCCGGGTGCCGCTGGCAGATGTCCATGTGACGGATGATTTGAACCAGGAAGTCTGCGTGATCGAACTCATTCCGAAAGGCGGTTCGGCGGGTTGCGCGAAGCCGTATTCCGTCCCCTGACCAAGTGAGTCCGCGCCCGCTTGCGTCCCGGCAACACGGTGGTACACTTTCCAACATGGAAACTGGGGCGTTTGGCGGCGGCGCCGAAGCCGTGCCGGGCGAGCCGAAGGCGGGGTCGCAAGGGGGCCCACCGCAGGCGGGCGAGCGGCAGGAGGGCAGGTCGCAGGCGGGGTCGCAAGGGGGCCCACCGCAGGCGGGCGGCATCGGCCAGGAAGAGGGGGTCATGCTCCTGGCGGAGGCGGACTCGGGCGCGCAGACCGCGCGGCAGGCGCTGCTACGGCCGCTGTGGTACGACCTGTCTTGTTGGGGGACTGTGGGATTCCTGACGGCAATCATTTCAATCGATGCGATGTGGGTGAGGATGCCTTTGGCTTTGGTGATGTCCTTTGCCGTCGGGGTCCTATTGGGTTGGGAACTACGGCTCCCGGGAAAACTGCGGCAGCGATGGGACAGACGTTTCATTATGCCAATCCTGTGCGGGGGGCTGATTGTCGCGGTGTGCATCATAGTCTCCGAGGTGTTCTTGATCGGCACGCTCTGGCCAGTGGGGAT